>JAYSTG010000250.1:0-4366 GCA_043719965.1 Saprospiraceae bacterium
GGTCTTTATTGGAAGTATATTAAGTGTCGTACTATATTTAGTGTCTCACAATTTAGATCTAAAATTCTTACTATCTGACCTAACTTATTCACTTGGCGGACCCCCATTAGTTGCAATTCAAATTACCACACTGGTTTTGATCAATATCCTGGGAGCATGGATGGATGCAAAACACAAACTCATTGCCTTATCAAGGCTTAGATTGTTTCTTTCGCTGGGATTAGGCAGCTCTATATTTTTATGCTATTTTATCTTTAGAGACCAACCTTCAAATTTTATTTATAGCGTTTGGTATTGTTATATCATTCAAGCTTTGCTTCTGGTTGTTCTCATCTTATATGCGCTTCCAGCTCATTCAGCGCTTACCAAAATCGAGTCTACCAATAACTCTATCCTCTCTATTATAAGTCAATCAGGCTGGGTGTATTTATTATCAGATATTTTTCAAAAACTTAATTATAAAGCAGATATTTGGTTTCTAGCAGCCTATAAAGGCAATGATCAAGTCGGCGTTTATAGTATTGCTGGCACATTATCATTATTTTTGTTACTGAGATCCAGAAATTCGCAGCGCGTTCTAATTAATGCTTTTGTTAAAGATGATATCTATCAAAATAATTTTCTACTAGTACAGGAAGTGAAGGTTTTGGCCAAAGACACTTTTCTGCTCTCTATGCTTTTTTTAGGGGCCGCATTCCTCTTGTTTAAGTATTTTTTAGGCCCAGCCTATCAAACGGGATTTGCTATCTCCACAGTTTTAATCGTTGGTATTTATGTGCTCTCGATTACCATGCCCTATAGTGCCTACTTTGTATACCTCAATATGCCAAAATTTAATGCAATAGCTGCTGCTATGGGTTTATGCACAAATATCATTTGCAATTGGATATGGGTACCTTGCTATGGTATATGGGGTGCTACTTGGGCATCAATATGCACTTACTTTATTACAGCTTTAAGTTTAAAATACCTGTACCATAAACTTTATGCGCAATCTCTATAAATGAATATAGTAGCTAAATTCAATCGTTTTTTTATTTATACGTATTCCTTTCGATATCTGGGTTACTTTGGTAATGTAATCTTACAAAAATTAAAACTCAAGCCGCAGCTCAAAAATAAATGGATAGAGATTTCAGACTATGACAAAGATTTAAATATCAAAATCAATCCAGCAGAACATATAGGACATCGAATATTTTTCAAAGGCTATTATGAGGCTTTGGAAGTATGGGCTTTTAAAAGACTCGTTGCTAAAGATGCCTATATCTTTGACATCGGTGCAAATATTGGCGTCTGGACTCTATTATTCTCCAAAATGGTGTCCAACGGAAAAGTGTTTGCTTTCGAACCTAGTAAATGGTATGATATCCTTCAATATAATATTGTTTCTAATTCGTGTACTCATAATGTAAGTCTATTTAAATTAGGCTTTGGAAATGAAAATGCATTAGCAACAGTTCAAGAACAAGAATTTGCTTTCACAAAACATAAAACTTTCAATATTGGCTCTAATCGACTATTGCTACATTTTAATACGACTCTACGCGATCAGGTAGAAGTGCAAACTTTGGATAATTGGATTTCGTCCAATCCAATTCCAAGATTGGATTGGATAAAGTTAGATACTGAAGGCATGGAGCATATGATCATACAAGGTGGTTTTCAATCGCTCCTAAAGTATAAACCATCTCTCATGATCGAATTTAACCCGATCACTTTAGCACATTATGCAACCTCGGTTGCAGATCTTGTGAATACGTTGAAAAAATTGGGTTATATTTATTTTTATGCAGCAGGGCGAAGAGGAAAGCTACATCTATTAGATATGAATAGCCCTTGGGGTACTCTTACCAAAAATGCATTTTGTTCTATGCAACCGCTTCTTCTATAATAATGCATATCTATCATATTCCTGCTTGGTGGCCTACAAAAGAAAATCCAATACAGGGAATTTTTGTTTTTGAACTCATCCATGCCATTGCTCTTAATGACCTACATTACCACCATACCGTT
This sequence comes from Saprospiraceae bacterium, assembly GCA_043719965.1. Lineage (GTDB taxonomy): Bacteria > Bacteroidota > Bacteroidia > Chitinophagales > Saprospiraceae > JADJLQ01. Next base: position 2,017 of record JAYSTG010000250.1, read on the forward strand.
GGAGTACACAATTCTGCTTTAAAATGGATTTCCGCAGCTAACCTTTTTAGAGACCTTAGGAATTTATTTCATCAAGCATCTCCACTACAAATATCAGATCTGTCCAACGTAGCAGTGAGATCGATTAAAAGGACGATCGGTATGAATCCGTTGACAGGGATTCATTATATCTCTTCTTTAATTCAGAAACACAAAAATTTAATTTATTCTCTCCCTACGAAGCCGGATCTTATCCATATTCATGTTTCCTATCCTTCATTAGTCATTGGACACGGCTTGGCTGATTATTTTAATATTCCGTATATGCTTACCGAACATTCCAGTAAGTTTCCAGATCACCGATTTGAAACATTTGGGTACAGCAAAGAAACAATTTCTGAAATGCTAAAAGTTTCTAGTGAGAATATTACGGTGAGTAAAACACTTGCAAATCGGTTTAGCCATTACGATGTAGAAATTGATCATATCATTCCTAATTCCGTAAACTGGAATAAATCAGAACTGACCACAGTATTCAAATCACCACCGTTTAGATTCATCTTGATAGCACAAATGAATGACCCGTTAAAAAAAATTGATATCCTATTACACGCAGTTGCAACGCTGTGCAAAACGGATAAAAATTTTATTTGTGAGATTATTGGTGATGGCTCTTTGGTGGGTTCATACAAACAGCTAGCAGATCAACTTCAAATACAACCCTATATTACGTGGAGAGGTTTTGCTGATCGTGAGCAAAAAATGACCTATTTATTGCATGCTCAATGTCTTATCATAAGTAGTGAATATGAAACTTTTGGAATCACAGCTATAGAGGCTCATTCGTTTGGACTGCCGGTCCTATCGACACGATGTGGTGGAACAGAGGAATTAATTACGCCTCATAATGGTATAGTGGTGGATAAAAACAATTCGAAGGCCCTGGCGATAGGCATGCAATGGATGCTTCAAAATTACAGTTCCTTCTCTCCTAAAGAGATACAACATACTTGCTACGAACGATTTGATCGTCATATCATAGCAAATCGTTATTTAAATATTTATTTAAATATTTTACAATCCCAACCCACCCGAGTCATTACCTCAAGATGACTAATTTACCAAGTCCTTTGGTAAAAAATCTTCTCGCATCTGTACTGGCTGATTCCTCAAGGTCTTCAAATGAAGAATAGGATTTCCCACTAATATCTTTCATCACTACGCGATATAAATAAGTTCCGGTAGCTAAATTGTTCCCGTATTCGTCTGTACCATCCCATGATCTTTCTGTAAGATGCGTGCCTTCCTCTAAGGGTCCGAGATCTATTTCTGTCAACTCCCGCACGACGCGCCCACTCACCGTCATGATCTGAATTTTGAACACCATAGGTCGTTCACCAGTCAAGGTATAAGCAAACCTACATTGTGAAGTCATAGGGTTAGGATATGGCAAGATAGATGAAACCGAATTTTCTGTAAAGATCCTAAAGTTCACTTCATAGGGTTGAATCCCCGCTTTGTTCCCTGATTTGTCTATCCCTTGTACTTTCAACGTATATTCTCCATTTAAGGTAAACGTTGGGGCATATTGCACACTAGCTTCATTCTTTGAAAATGTCATAGTATAATCTTTTGGCGAGACTAGAATGAATTTATCAGATCCGGGGCGCTTTATACTGATTTCCATTTGAGTAGTATCTTTAATCGTAAGATTTTTATTATCTTTTAGCTCCACATTAATCAATGGCTTTCTGGCTACTATTTCATTATTGATAATTTGTTTACCATCAAAGAGTACCGATACTACAGGTGGGATGATATCTGTCACCACATAAAAATTAAGTTTTCCGGCATTATTTAGAATAGAATATTCCTTATCAATATTTAAAGGCGAAACATTGATCAAAATAGATTGGTTTTTTACCCGAGTGTCCGTGTTAATAAGTTTGTTCATTACTTTTTTACCACCTGGTGTTAAAGCAGAAACGAAAGTTGTATCCTTTATAGTACGATTCTGCTCGTCGGTCACCGTATAGATTATCTGGGATGAATCTATAGTGACATCACCCAAATTTTGTAGTATATACCTGAGTCGAACATCCTCACCTTGATCAATCGTATCTTTATAAAATTCAAAATCATCATTTGAAGCTATAGATAAATCTGCAAAGGTTTTATAATACACCCGCCAATGATTCATTTGAATGGAGCCTGATTTAGTACTATCCTTTGCAATCCATTCCAATCTGAGGAAAGGATAACGCTGGGCATCAACCTGGCTGAGGTCAAAAGCACTTTCCGATCCACTATAAATGGTATCAAATTGTAGTTGATCGATATGACCATAAATCACTACGGTATTATTTGACTT
>JAYSTG010000026.1:0-2294 GCA_043719965.1 Saprospiraceae bacterium
GACAAAGCTGTACAGATGACAGCTAATCGGAGAATATATCGTACAAAACTGCCTTTTTCATAATGCATCAATCTTTGTGCGATATCCCAACTATTCATCTAGCACAAATGTCCTACTTTTATGCCACTCAATACTTGATTTTATATATGGATTTTTTAGAGACCCTACGATGGAGAGGAATGGTTCAGGACCTTACCCCAGATTTAGAAGCTGCCTTGAAAAAAGGAATGGTGACTGGTTATATCGGGTTCGACCCCACTGCTCCTTCACTGACGATAGGCAATTACATGCAAGTGATGCTTTTGAAACATTTTCAATTGGCCGGACATCAACCGATCATTTTGATGGGCGGAGCCACAGGCCGTATTGGTGACCCTTCCGGTAAAGATAAAGAACGCGAACTTAAAACTGAAGAGGAGCTGGATCGAAATCTAAATTTTCAACAAAAACAGTTTTCTAAATTTCTAGAGTTTGATCAAGGCGCAAACAAAGCTTTGCTAGAAAATAATTATTATTTTTATAAAGACCTCAATGTCTTGGACTTTTTACGCAATGTAGGAAAACACCTTACGGTGAACTACATGATGTCCAAAGACTCGGTACAGAATAGACTAGAGCATGGAATTTCATTTACAGAATTCAGTTATCAGCTATTACAAGGCTATGATTACTATTGCCTCAATAAAAAATATGGATGTACCCTTCAAATGGGAGGCTCTGATCAATGGGGTAATATCATGACGGGTACGGAGTACATTCGTCGTACAACGACTGGTGTAGAAGTCCATGCTTTGACATCCCCTTTGTTGACAAAATCTGATGGGAAAAAATTTGGTAAATCTGAAGATGGAAACATTTGGCTCGATCCAAATCTTACCAGCCCTTATAAATTTTATCAATTTTGGATTAATGCGGATGATCAAGACTTGTCTAAATTTTTGAGAATATTTTCTCTAAAAAATAAGGAAGAAATACTTACTCTTGAAGAATCGATCGGTGAACATCCTCAAGCGGTAAAGAAAAGTTTAGCGGAAGAGCTTACTAGACGCATACACTCCCCAGAAGCCTACGAATCGGCTATGAAAGTAAGTGATTTACTTTTCAATCCCAAAGTCAATCCGGATTTTTTAAAAAGCCTTTCTAATATTCAATTTGAAATAATCTCAGGAGAAATTCCATCCTTTAAACTGAGTAAAGCTGAATGCGAAAATGTATCTATCATTGACTTAATTGCTGGTGACATTCAGATCTGTTCCTCCAAATCAGAGGCGCGTAAAGCAATTCAAAACCAAGCCATAGCGATCAATAAAATCAAAGTAAGTCAATTAGAACATGTGGTCCTTGAAAGTGATCGCATCCACGACCGATGGCTGATGATAGAAAACGGTAAAAAGAATAAATACTTGATAGAGATTGTTTAGTCTATTTCATTACTACGCCTACTCAAAAATCAAACTTCCGATCCGCACCATCGTTGAGCCCTCTTCAATAGCTAATTTATAATCTCCAGACATACCCATGGAGATTATTTTAAATTCAGGCCGAAAGAAATAAACTTGGCTCAGGGTGTCGAAATAACTTTTGAGTAGCTTGAACTCTTTTCGCACTTGTCCATGATCCTCTGTAAAAGTTGCCATGCCCATCACGCCAAAAATCGGTGCGTTTGTTAATGATTTCCACTCTTCATGTTCTAAGGTGGCACAAAGGTCATCCCATATAAAACCATTTTTAGTCATTTCTGTACCAATCTTGATTTGTAATAGACAGGGTATGATTCTATTCCATTTCAATCCTTGTCGATGGATTTCTTTCCACAAACTTAAATCATCCACAGCGTGAATCAGTCGTATGAAGGGAGCAATATATTTTACTTTATTGGTCTGCAGTGTACCGATCAAATGCCATTCAATATCTTCAGCCAAAACCCTTTGTTTCTCTAATAAATCCTGCACCCGATTTTCAGCAAACTTTCGGTGACCTTGATCATAGATGGCCTGGACTTCATCCAGGGATCGTAATTTGGATACCACGATCAGTTCCGCATGATGCTCTCTACAATATGTGTGAACGTTTTGATACAAAAGACAGGGTCAATAAAAATGTGGTGGGTATTACTGGGCTCGAACCAGTGACCTCTACTCTGTCAAAGTAGCGCTCTGAACCAACTGAGCTAAACACCCTTAATTTTTTTTCTTCAATCAAAATCCAATAAGACATTTCTTATTAAGTTTCCAATCGAAGTCGGGATGACTGGATTCGAACCAGCGGCCTCTTCGTCCCGAACGAAGTGCGCT
>JAYSTG010000251.1:0-1722 GCA_043719965.1 Saprospiraceae bacterium
TATGAAACAGTGTACGTTATCTAAAGATTGTGTTTTTGAAGGCATTGGGTTGCATACTGGTAAAACAGCGACCATGACCGTGAGACCTGCCCCAGTCAATCATGCGGTTCGATTTCAACGAACTGATATAAAAGACAGCCCGATATTACCCGCGGAAGTAAGCAGAGTCATCTCTACCAACAGAGGCACTACGATTAAATCCGGTGATGTCCAAGTCAGTACGGTAGAGCATATCCTTTCAGCATTGGCAGGGCTAGGCATTGATAATGCGCTGATCGACATCGACGGACCAGAAGTACCCATTATGGATGGCAGTTCAAAGGCTTTTACGGAAGCATTCCAGAAAGCAGGTATTCTACTACAAGATTTAGAAAAAGATTATCTCGAACTTACCGAACCAGTTTCGTTTAAAGATGAACTGAGTGGAACAGAACTCATTGCTGTTCCATCAGACAAATTTGAAGTCACCGCCATGATAGATTTCAAATCTCCTTTCCTGGGTCAACAATTTGCCAGCTTAAACGACTTAGCGGATTATGAGACCGAAATAGCCCCTTGTCGTACCTTTGTTTTTCTCCGAGAAATTGAAAAGCTAGCCAATGAAAACCTGATCAAAGGCGGCGACTTAAATAATGCGATCGTGATCGTCGACAGGATGATGAATCAATCTGAACTCGATGATCTTTCAAAAAAACTCAACAAACCTTCCATTCGAGTGGAGAAAGAAGGTATACTCAATACTGTCAAACTAAAATTTGATAACGAAGCCGCCCGGCACAAAATACTCGATATCATTGGCGATTTGGCTTTGGTAGGTAAACCTATTAAAGCCAAAATCCTTGCTAATAAACCAGGTCATACTGCTAATGTAGAATTTGCAAAATTATTAAAAAAGAAATATCACGAAAATCGCAAACTCAAAGGAAAACCTCACTATAATCCGGATGAAGCTCCAATCATGGATGTTCAAAAAATCCAAGCTATGTTACCTCATCGACATCCTTTTTTATTGATCGATAAGATTATAGAGATCAGTGACCAACACGTGGTCGGAATAAAAAACATCACATTTACGGAACCCTGTTTTCAAGGACACTTTCCCGGCAATCCAATATTTCCAGGAGTATTACAAATAGAAGCTTTAGCACAGACCGGCGGTATCCTCGCTATCTCTCTTCAACCAGATCCGGGAAATTGGGATACTTATTTTATAAAAATTGATAACACAAAATTTAAATCAAAGGTATTACCAGGTGATACCTTGATCCTCAAAATGGAATTGATGTCACCCATTCGGAGAGGTATAGTGCAGATGCTGGGCACGGCTTATGTAGGTAACAGAATAGTTTCGGAAGGTGAGCTTACTGCCCAAATTATTAAACGAGAATCAAACCCAATTGCATAATATGGAAGTTTTAACCCAATACCAACTCAGTGTAGTACATTCTGAGGCCAGAATAGGCAAGAATGTTCACATATCTCCATTTGTAACAATCGAAGGGGATGTAGAGATTGGCGACAACACCTGGATAGGGCCCAATGTGTGCATTCTTGATGGTACCCGATTGGGTGAAAACTGTAAGATTTTCCCTGGGGCAGTAGTGGGTGCAATACCTCAAGACCTTAAATTTAATGGAGAACAATCTATCCTTGAAATAGGTAATAATGTAACGATCAGAGAATATTGTACTCTCAACCGTGGTACCAAAGAAAGCTGGACGA
>JAYSTG010000252.1:0-1720 GCA_043719965.1 Saprospiraceae bacterium
AGTATCGTTCGTACTACCATTGGTCCATTTGTATTTAAAAGGAGCTATTCCTTTAGGTTTTGCTATCGCTAAATAAACAGAGTCATTTAACCGATGAATTTCAATTTCTGATTTGCAATTATTAGGCATATTTGAAACACAAGCTGTAGTAATACAGCTATCCGCAGTGGTCGTGGTCACACAAATACGGTTATTGGTTAATGTTTTGAATCGAATGGAATCATTGGTTTCGCCGGTACTCCATTTATATTGAAATGGTTTGACACCTTTGGCTATCACTATAGCCAGAGACATACTATCATTTAGCTTTTTAACCAAAACTTCTGAAGCACAAGCCGTGGATCTATTGCAATATATCAACTCGACCTTGTTTTCTTTATGATCCTTTGAAAATTTGTGTTCGGAGATGACTTCTTTATTGTCACAATTTAAGTAGCTGATCAAGATCACTCCTGATTCTATCGTGTCATTAATCGCCCCCTTCCATTTAAATTGTCCCGAGGCTACTGTTTTTACTTTTTCGGAAAATATGAATTTTGACTCCTCAGCTGAGCTAAAATAAATGGTTTGATTATCAATACCATTTCCCTTGTTATCCACTAATTTACCATGAAACAATATGTTATATTGTCCGGCTATCGAAAAACAATAATTTAATATGAAAATACTTAAAATGAATAATCTATGTCGCATAATATATTTGATTTACTAGACCATACGCTAGACCTATTATTAAAGTTAGTCAATAAGCAGCTTTTTTTAGTTAAAAAAATAAACTGACACTAAACAAGCCTATAATGGATTTGATATCCTCACTTGATGACCTTGAATAAACCAGGCTTTTCCCATGCTCAAAAAATAACTATTATTGTGGTCAATATGAATTTAGATACCCAGATTGAAAACATGGGCCTCATCCAACAGAGTGCCCGGGATTTCGCTCAACAGCATATCAAACCCCACATCATGGAATGGGATGAACCTCAACATTTTCCCAAAAAAATCATGCATGAAATGGGCAAATTGGGTTTCCTTGGAGCTTTGGTACCTGAGCAGTATCAAGGAGCAGGATTAGGCTATCAAGAATATATCACTATCATTGAAGAGATCGCCAAAGTAGACCCTAGCATCGGCTTATCTGTAGCTGCTCACAACTCCCTTTGTACGGGACATATTCTCCAATTTGGAAACGAAAACCAGAAATCTAAATACTTACCTTTATTAGCTACGGGGCAATGGATAGGTGCATGGGGATTGACTGAGCCTAATACAGGATCTGATGCCGGCCGTATGCAATGTGTGGCTAAAGAAGATGGTGACTTTTTTATCCTTAATGGTACCAAATCATGGATCACTCATGGAATTTCGGGGGATGTGGCTGTAGTCATAACTCGGACTGGAGCATTGCTGGACAATAATGGTATGACTGCTTTCATTATTGAACGCGGCACTCCAGGTTTTTCTGGTGGCAAAAAAGAAAATAAACTCGGAATGCGTGCCTCAGAAACTGCTGAAATGATTTTTGATCATTGTCGTGTCCCTAAAAGTCAAATATTAGGTAATGTAGGCCAAGGATTTAAGCAGGCTCTTAAAGTCCTGGATGGTGGTCGTATATCCATAGCAGCTTTAAGTTTAGGTATTGCAAAGGGGGCCTATGAAGCATCCGTCGAATATTCAAAACAAAGGCACCAATTCGGACAACCCATATCAAGCTTTCAAG
>JAYSTG010000253.1:0-34944 GCA_043719965.1 Saprospiraceae bacterium
CATTCCTAAGTTTTACTGATAAATCGATCCAAGGTAAACTCAATACCCATCTATTGGATCAATTCAGCTTTGAGTCCGAGATCAATAAAAATGGAAAGATCAATCAAGTACTGAATAAAAAACAAAATATATTGGTTCAGATCCTCAAAGAACCAATTTCCACCAAAGGTCCCCGCCTTTCAGGTGAGATTACTATACCAGGTAGATTCATGGTACTTACACCTTTTATTGATCAGGTTGCAGTTTCAAAAAAAATAGAAGATCAGGATGAAAGAAAAAGACTCCAGATCCTAGTAGAATCGATCAAACCTAAAAATTTTGGCGTCATCGTCAGGACGGCTGCAGAGGGGAAAAAAGTAGCAGATCTACATGAAGAAATTTCGGAGCTAACTGATAAATGGGACACTATCCATAAACAATTGCTCAAAGCTAGACCGCCGATGAAGTTATTAAGCGAATTGGATAAGACATCCTCTATGTTGAGAGATCTGCTCAATTCTTCTTTCAATAAAATAGTGACCAATGACAGAGAACTTTATCAAAATATCAAATCCTTACTTCAAAGTATAGCTCCAGAACAGACCAAAATTGTACAACACTATAAAGGCGATCGGCCATTGATGGACCAATATGGGATCTCTAGACAAATCAAATCTTCATTTGGAAAGACTGCAACCATGGCAAGTGGTGCTTACTTAGTCATCGAGCATACTGAAGCTATGCATGTCATTGATGTCAATAGTGGTCCCAAGATGCAAAAAACGGACCAGCAATCTGCAGCGCTCTCTGTCAATCTCGAAGCAGCAGCAGAAATATCCAGACAAGTTAGACTCAGAGATATAGGAGGACTGATTGTCATCGATTTTATCGATATGAAAAGTCAAGAACATAAAAATCACTTGTACAAGATGGTCAGAGAATATATGTCGACTGATCGAGCTCAGCATAGCGTTCTTCCGCTTAGCAAATTTGGTTTGATGCAGATCACCCGAGAGCGCGTAAAACCTGCAGTTCATATCAATACGAATGAGACCTGTCCTACTTGTAGCGGGTCTGGATTGATACAACCAGCTATATTAGTGACGGATGAAATTCAAAGATCTTTAGATTTTGTTATTCAAAACCGCACAGATACTAACATTTCCTTGGAGATTCATCCTTTCCTGGCGTGTTTCTTTACAAAAGGATGGTGGAGTAAGCAATATCAATGGTGGTGGAAATACAAACGATGGATTAAAATCAGATCCAATGAAAATATTGGACTCACTACTTTCAAACTATATGATGGCAATGATGATGAGATACGAATGAGTTAATTCCTGCGTAGCTTATTGCTTAATGTTAAAAAATGGAATAATGTTATTTTTATTCGATTGTCAGTTGCTTTAAAAATATTAATAGGCCCATTAAATTGGGGTCTAGGTCATGCCACTCGATGTAGTCGCATTATTGATGCTTTGTTGCATAGAGGTCATGAAGTGCACCTTGCGTCTGATGGCCTGGCTGCAGTAGTGCTACGGCGGCAGTATCCTGAATTGCCTTTTTATACTTTAGGTGATTTACATATCCATTACGGTAAATTATTTTGGTGGTCGATGGCTATTCAAGCTATCCCGTTTTTAAAATGGATGATTAAGGATCATTTTAAGTTGCGAAATTTGCAACAGTCGCACCAATTTGATTTGATTATTTCAGATTCCAGGATTGCGTGCCGATTAGACAGTATACCCTCGGTAATACTTATAAGTCAAACGGCTCCTATACTTCCAAAAACTTTTCAGTGGGGTATTAGAAAGATTCTACAACTCGGATTGACGAGATTTGATCGAATATGGATTCCTGACCAGATTAAGTTCGATGATCAGCTTAGCGGCGATTTGATTGATTTACCATCAAAAATGAAAAGAAGTTATGTTGGTTTTTTGACTCGCATGAATTCATCTATTGATTCCACTTCAAGTGTTATAGATCAAGTATTAGCTATAATATCAGGACCTGAACCTAGTCGTACATCATTTGAACAAGGGCTATTAACCGCATTAAACCCCATCGACAGCATTATCGTCGGCGGCAAACCCAATTCCATGGATATTCAAGGTCATTATCGTGCTTATTCAGACCCTGAGGAATTGACTAGATTAATTCAAAACTCAACGTATATCATTTGTAGGGCAGGATATTCTACATTAATGGATCTTGCATCGTACCATAAAAAATTAATTCTAGTGCCGACTCCAGGCCAGCCTGAACAAACTTATCTGGCTCGTAGGTTGGTTTCAATAAAGCAGGCCGTTATATGGGATATGGATCATGAATCTTGGCCTTTAGTCAAGGCCAGATCAGATTTAGTGGAAGCCTTTCATTTTGAAAATGATGGCTCATTACTGGATCAAGCTTTAAACGAAATAGAGCAATACTGCAAAAAAAAATCTAAATTTCGACCATGATTTCTAAACTATTTTCATGCTGCACATTATTATTGATCGTACAGTTTGCCCTGGCTCAAGGTACGCGATATGGACTAAAAATAGGCCCCTCTATAGGGCTACAACGATGGAATTATTTTCAAAATGATCCATTGTTTCAATACCATGGAGCTTTATCGATGGAATCTTTCAGTGAAGAAGATCCATTTTCTTTTTTCGGACAACTAGGTTATCATGTAAAAGGTAGCGCCACTCGATACTCCACGCCAATACAGTTTGGAAGTCAACTGTTTGAAATCCCCACTGATAAATTTCTGTTCAGAAATGCTTCACTCGTATTAGGCGTAAAGAAAAAATATCCAAAAGAAAGGAACACTTTTTATTATGGTGTAGGCATTCGGGGAGATTACACGATCTCTACCAACCTTAAGAATTATGAACAAATCAATCAATTTTTTCCGATATACCCATTTGAGACCGGTGTCAAAAAATTTATGGGAGGAATCACTTTTAATGGAGGTATGGAGTTTGCATTCAATGAATATGTAGGTGGCATATTGGAAATGAGTATTAATCCTGATGTGACGAAACAATACTTTCAGCTGCCGATCAATAACATCATCGACCCCTATAATCCAGGGCAAAAAATATCCGTAAGTGAAAAAAGTATTAAAAACTTGACTATTGAAATTTCCTTAGGTATTTATCTCACTAGAAAAGTTGTTTATATCGACTAGGCTTTAATCAATTGATTTACTGCCTTTTAGGCAAGGGTTAATTATATCTGACTGCAAAAGTTTTTCGTTATAACTTAGAAATACGTTATTTAATTTAAAAATAAGTTTATAAACGTATTGTTTCGTTGTATATTTGATTCATCAATTTCAATAGTATGCGAAAACAACTAACAAAAGCCGAAGAAGAAATCATGCAGATTATCTGGGTTAAGGGTAAGGCTCTGGTCAGTGATATATTAGACGAATTGGGTGAACCTCGTCCACCTCATAGCACCATTTCATCCATTGTGCGCATCTTAGAGAAAAAGGGTTTTGTAGGTCATAAGGCATATGGTAGGACTTACGAGTATTTTACGATCTTCCCTAAAGAAGAGTATAGTAAACACACCGTGAGAGATCTTATCGAAGAGTACTTCGGGGGTTCTGCCAATAGCCTGGTCTCCTTCCTGGTCAAAGAAAAAGATTTAAGTATCAAAGAGCTTACTCAGCTAATGAATACCTTAAAAAAAGATAAAAAATAATGGCTATGATTACTATCATCCTTCAAAGTAGCCTTTGTTGGTTGGTATTTTTATACGTGTATCACTTCTTATTGAGAAAGGAGACATTTTTTCGGTTCAACCGATATTATTTATTTGCCACATTGACTTTAGGACTATTAATACCAATTATAAGAATTGCATGGGAATATATCTACCCGACAACAGTACGATTAGACTCCCTGGTGGTATTTCAAGGTAAGGCTCAGATATTGGAATTTTCGTCTTTCGGTCAATCCGATACGATTAACTGGTTGACTTGGTGTACTAAATTATATTGGGTAGGAGTACTTACGTTTGTCCTGTTCCTGATAAAACAAATTGGTACGATCATTCACATGACCAGATTATATCCAAAACAAAAATTAAATGAGTTTACGTTGGTCAGGACGGACTATGAGCATTTACCATTTTCTTTTTTGGGCTTTGTATTTATCAGTGACAAAATCGAGTTTAAAGATGAAGAGCTCCGTAGGATTTTAAGGCTTGAGAGCAGTCATGTAAAAGGAGCGCATAGTCTGGTTGTACTGTGGATAGAACTCATCAAAGCAATTGCCTGGTTTAGTCCATTGGTGTATTGGTATAAGAGCAGTATGCGTAATACACACGAGTACTTGGCTGATGCTTTGGTACTCAAATCTAGTGATACCGATAGTTATGGCCAATTATTGATTCGTAGTTCACAACAAAACTTACAAATGGCATTAGCCAATCATTTTATTTACTCACAATTTAAAAACCGAATTAACATGATGATGAAATTACCTTCTAAACCCAGGAACGTATGGAAATACACCTTGGTGATCCCTGTGATTTTAATGCTTGGAATTATGTTTGCCTATAAATCTGCTGACATCAATATTTCTGGACTAAGTTCTTTGATTTTAAATCACCAACGAAGCGACACCTTGCCAGAAAAAATGCTCTATTTTCTGAATGGAGAAAAATCTACCGAGACCGAAATCAAAAAAATATTGCCTCAACAAATCGTTTCCATGCATATAATCAAAGATCCAAAGGCGCTTAAATCCTATGGGGAAGAAGGAAAAAATGGGGTTTCTTTAATTGTCACCCGAACTCTATATCTACTCGATGGAGTGGAGATCACAAAAGACGCTAATGATATCAGCACATTAGACATGGTTAAATATTTCAAAGAAAAAGGTATCATGGAATTTCACACTACAGTGAAGAGCTCCAATTCTAGTATGAAGGAAGAGGAACCTTTAAAATTTGTAGAAGAAATGCCTAGATATCCGGAGGGGGATGCTATGTTACTCAAGTTTTTAGCTGAAAACATAAAATATCCTAACATTGCCAAAGAAGCTGGCGTTCAAGGTCGGGTCATTACCCAGTTTGTGGTGGAAAAAGATGGTAGTATCTCCAGAGCTAAAATCGTAAAGGGCATAGGGGGAGGGTGTGATGAAGAAGCCTTGAGAGTTTTGAATTTAATGAAACCCTGGATACCTGGCAAAAATAATGGTGAAGCGGTTCCGGTCTTATTTATTTTTCCTATAAAGTTTTCCTTACAAAGTGGAAATAATAATTCTAAGAATATTAATAGTCTCGAACCACCACCACCAATTATCGAAAATTTGACTAATAAAATAAATAATGATAAAAACAAAACTAATGGTTTCGACAGATCTCCGCCACCACCTCCGTTAGTAGTAAATCAAACAGCACAGGAAGCCAGCCACGAAGAGCCTCAAAAATTTGTAGAAGTCATGCCTTTATATCCTGGAGGAGAGGCCAAACTTCTAGAATTTCTTGGCCAAAATCTCCGATATCCAAAAGAAGCCCGTGATGCCGGCATCCAAGGAAGAGTCATATTATCTTTTGTAGTTGAAAAAGATGGCAGAATAAGTCGCTCTAAAATCATGCGAGGTATAGGAGGCGGATGTGATGAAGAAGCATTAAGGGTAATTAGTATTATGGATCCATGGATACCCGGAAAGGATAATGGGGTTGCGGTCCCAGTGCAATATACTTTTCCTGTTAGTTTTAAATTAGAAGGCAGTCCTAAACCAGCCATCGAACAAGATGTAAATAACTTGCCCACTTCTAAATCTAGTGAACTGAAAATAATACCAAACTCTGCTAAACAAGCAATAGATTTACTATGGAATTTCTCAGGGAAAATTAATATCGATATCATTGATATTTCTGGAAGGATAGCGCTGAAAACTACTTTTCAAGATTTTAGAAATACGCAAAGTATAGATGTCAGTACTCTTGCTCGAGGTACTTACATCATACGTGCTACAAAAGGAGAAATAAGTGAAGAACAAAAACTAATTCTGCAGTAAAGGCCTCGATCTGATCTTCAGATTCCAACCGGAAGATTCCACGATAAGTCGAATCATATCGATGAGATCTTTGCCCTGTACATCAGCTTCGGAGAGTAAATTACTTTCTGAAGCTTTTTTTCGTATGAGTTCTTTTGCTTCGGTCTGGATTAGATTATATTCTGCTGCATTGAAAGAAACAAAAAGTCCTTCTGTGATATCATAGTAGTCCAAATCATGATCTATAGAAAGTATTTGAGGTACAGGCAAATCATTGATCCATATGGTTTTGGTCATAGAATCCACTTGAAGAGACAACCTTTCAAAATCATAACCAGCAGAAACTTTAGCATGAACTCGTACTAATACTTTTTTTTGGAAAGGTTGAATATCGAAATATTTGAAACTTGATTTTTCATAAATTTCGGAGAATGATCCTTCTACTACAGTAAGTTTGGCTACTTTTTGAATTTTATTAAGTATGATGGTAGCACTTTGCTCTACATGCTCCCTGGATTTATCCAGCCACCAATCATAAATCAGATAGCCTGTAAATGCTAGTGATATGGCTAGAAGCACATAAAGTAAGGTCTTAAGCTTTTGCATGAATTTATTTAGAATTTTCAAAAGGGAATTTCAACCCTTTGTGATCCACTAAAACTGCTTTGACTGATCCAACGGACACTGGGGATTCTATCAATATGGGAACCCTATTTTGATCTGTGCTTGCCCAGATATTCATTCGATCATTTTCTTTAAAGACCGTACCGGCTATAGTCTCAGGACTCAATAAATGTGTTTTATATTTCCCTTGTTTATAGACTTTTTTATCTTCTTTTTTACCGTAATATACTAGCTTGAGGTTGTAGTCTTTTTTTTCGAGGAATACATTGATTGGCATAGTACTTCCGTTTTTATACTGATCAAGATTTTGGACCCTTACGGCATAGATCATGGTCAGTATATCTCGAGTACAGGCCTTTAGCGGATGGATGGACTCCTTAGCAGTTTCTTCAGAACTTCCGGTCCAAGTTTTTATTTGATTGTAACGAGGATCACTTGGTGCAATGCCATACGGAAATTCTACTTTTTCATAATGTCGATATTTATTTTCCTTAATGGTTCGCTTAAATGAGATGGGTTTTAAGGTTGTTTTATCCACAATGGATTCGAAATAATCATCTGCTTTAAAAAACCATTCGTAGGAACTGTACGTACGACCCCGTGCAGAAAATTTATAACGATCTCCGAGGTCATCTACTTTGAAGATCACTTCACCAGCTGCTAACCAGATAAAATTCCAATTGTAATACAATTTATACGTTAGTTGCTCTCCAGCTTTGAAGGTTGTGTTTTCAATCTCGCACATTTCATTTAACTCTGGTGCAATGACAGACTGATTAAGTACCTGGCTTGGAGGTAAGAAATAAAAAAACAAGATGGTGATGTATTTAAACATGAGTGATGTTTTTGAAGGATACTGTTTGTTTTAGTCACATAACGTAATAAAGACCGAGAATAGATGGTAATAAAATATTAATGATCCAGATCGATGTGGATACCGCCAAGGCACGATCCAATCCAATAAAAAGCAATCCCCACAATAAAACACTGATTTGTACTCCAGATAATAAGCCTATGAAGTCAGGTAAGGGTAGGAGACTTTGGATCATAATCAGCATGCTTACAACACTTAGTAACATTAAAAGCGAAGCAACAATTCCAAAACCAGAAACACATCATATATATTGTGTAGAGTACAAGAAATATCTTAATAGACTGAAAACCAGAATTCTATTTGACTTTTTAAACTTCAAGACTTCTTCGGGTATTATGGATTCGATGTCAAAATTTAAAGTTTTCTTAACGATTTGTTTTGACCATTGATATAATCCAAACCGGAATTTAGGCGTAATGATTAAATTAACCAAAAGGAAAGAGGAGAGGAAAGCTATACCGATTACGGGTAATAAGTAGGGATTAAGGATGTAATTAAAAATCCATACTATGCCTAATAATCCTAGGACGAGATTGATGGTGTTTTCCAGATGCTGGACCAAAATGTGGCAGCTAGATTTTCAATAGTGCGTCCAGATAATAGAATGGCCATCCCAATATAATCTCCAATCCTGGAAGGTGTGATGATGCCTAGGGTATATCCTGATAAGATGGACTTCCAAGCTTGCAGCACCGTGATCTTTTCTCGTTGATCTAAAAAAAGTTTCCAGCGAAAACATTCGACCAGCCAATTCAAGGGCGCAAGCGTCAGAGCACCGAATAAAAAAGGTCAATTGATTTTGCCCATCAAAAGTTGAGCCTGATCCGAGTTATAAAATTTAGCAACCTCTTTAACCAATACGAATCCTAAGACTATGGCAATAATCAGTTTTAGTAGGCTCAATTTTTTTGTTGTTAAACTAATATTCATAGGTAGACTCAAGCAAAATCTACCAAGGTTAGACCCTAAATAGATCTGACTATCAAGTTGCTACAAAGTTAAAATTTTAGATCATTATATTAATTTTTTTCATAATGTAAAATAAAGTAAGATCTTGCAGCTTTAATCATGACTGTAAAATCTTATAAACAACGGATCCTAGGTGTAGATCCTGGAACTCAATTTTTAGGATACGCTGTTATCGATCCACAGCCCTCAGGTATCAAAATCTTGTGTATGGATACGATCCATCTGAAACAAGTCGGTGAACATCAAGATAAACTCAAAGAAATTTTTCTACAACTCCAAGAGATCATTGAAACTTATAGGCCTGGACAGATGGCGATTGAAGCGCCTTTTTTTGGAAAAAATGTACAAGCCATGTTAAAACTTGGAAGGGCTCAAGGGGTGGCGATTGCTGCAGCTATCACGATGGGTCTAGAAATTTTTGAATATTCGCCTAAAAAAATAAAACAATCTGTCACCGGCAATGGCAATGCTGCTAAAGAGCAAGTGGCTTCAATGCTTAATCATCTTGTGATCACTAAAATACGCGAAGGGTTGTTTGACGCCACCGACGCCTTGGCATGTGCGGTCTGCCACCATCAAAATAGTAGTTTGTCTGGAGTATCAGGAGGTAAAAAATTTGGTTCTTGGAAGAGTTTTGTTCAGAATAATCCTACCAAGATTAAAGCAAAATAAACAGGCTCCTAATTGTTACTAAGATGCTATAAAATCATAATTGTACAAATGCGTGATTGATCTTAGTAGCAATCGATTTAAATTCTTCAGGACTCAATTTTAATTTTGGTAAGGCAAAATTCATATCGTGCATACCCTGGATTGGGATGAGATGAATATGAGCATGCGGGACTTCAAGTCCTATTACCGTCACTCCAATTCGACTGCAATCGACGGAGTTTTTAATAGCAATGGCCACTTTTTTGCTGAACACCATCATATGAGCTAATGATAGGTCATCTATATCAAATAGATAATCTATTTCTAACTTTGGTACGACCAAGGTATGCCCCTTGACTAATGGGTTGATGTCAAGGAAAGCAATAAATTCATCATCTTCCGCAACTTTATGGCAAGGAATTTCTCCAGCTATTATTTTTGAAAAGATGGAGGCCATTTTTAGACAGTGATTTTTAAAACTTCAAATTCTAAGTTGCCATTAGGAGTTGTAATGATAGCGGTTTGGCCTACTTCTTTACCCAAAAGTCCTTTGCCAATGGGAGAGCTCGAGCTGATCTTGGCAGCTTTAAGGTCGGCCTCCGCTTCGGATACGACACGATACACTGTTTCTTTACCAGTCTTTTTATTTAAAATGGTGACATTAGATAAGATTCCTACTTTATGTGTATCGATTTGAGAAGAGTCGATCAATTTTACATTCGTGATCTTTTTCTCCATTTCATTGATCTTAAACTCCAGCATGCCCTGAGCATCTTTAGCTGCGTGATATTCGGCATTTTCCGATAGATCGCCTTTTTCACGAGCTTCTGCTATGGCACGCGCGATATCCCTCCTGCCGTTTCCTTTGAGTTCGTCCAGTTCGGCTTTAAATTTTTCAAAACCTTCAACAGTCATTAAATTCATTTCCATATGTAATAGAATAAATAAGTCAATAAATATTAAAGAGTACAACTACCTGATAAGGTTAGGATCAAAAATTCAAGATGAATACAGTACTCCATTACTTCTAGATTAAAAAAAGAAAGAACGTTTTCAGTAACCCCAAAAACGTTCTTTCTTATTATTCTTGTGGTACAAAGGTAATACTTTCTAGACCTTGTGTCAATATTTAAGTGAATTTTCTTATAAGTTCAAAGCAACCCTCAACTCCGATTAAAAGTACTGCTATCTTGAGTCATCAAAAGAGATTTGAACAATTAATTGGAAATCTTTCCTAATTTGAGTCCATGAAAGTTCTATTGTTGTTGTCTGTTTTTCTTTTAACCCAACATCCTTTGTATAGTCAGGCAATCCCCTTACCAGAGCATCCCAGACCAGATTTTGAACGCGAGTATTGGCTTAATCTTAATGGAACTTGGGACTTCGAGTTTGACTCCTTGGATCGGGGAGTGCCAGAAAAATGGTTTTCCTCAAAAAAATCTTTTTCAAAAAAGATTACCGTACCATTTCCATGGGGATGTGAACTTTCAGGTGTCAAAGATGAAGCCGACATAGCCTGGTATAGAAGATCTATTCAAATTCCAAAAGATTGGGATAGAAACAAGAAAGTGTTTTTGACCATAGGCGCTTCAGATTGGGAAACTACAGTCTGGGTGGATGATCAGTGGGTAGGGAGCCATCAAGGAGGCTATATGCCGTTCTCGTTTGAATTACCCTCTGCTTATTCTGTAAATCAAAATCATGTACTGACTGTCAGAGTAGATGATAAAAGGAGATCATTCACCTTATATGGAAAACAAGGGTATGGAAATGCACGAGGCATCTGGCAAACCGTTTACCTCGAATCAAAAGGAGCACAATCCATAGAAGCCATACGATGTATTCCTGATATCGATCAGAATAAAGTAAAAATTCAGATTGATGTTCCATCCAAAGGTGCGGATCAAACTATCCAAGTGACTTTGATCACCCCGGATAGAAACTATGTAGAAAAGATTAACCCCAAACTTAATAATATACAGCATGAAATAGAATTTACTTTATCCAACCCCAGGTTATGGAGCCTAGAGGATCCATACCTCTATAATATTATTGTAGAAACCAAAGATGATAAAGTACATTCCTATTTTGGTATGCGTAAAATATCGGTGACAAAATTGCCGGGCACTGATATTCCATACATTGCTTTGAATAATCAACCGATCTACCTTCAACTGGCATTGGACCAGTCCTATCATCCACAGGGGTATTATACTTTTCCTAGCGATGCATTTATGAAAGATGAAATAGTAAGGTCGAAATCTATAGGACTGAATGGAATCAGAACACATATCAAGCCAGATCTACCACGGAAATTGTATTGGGCAGATAAATTAGGCTTATTAGTGATGGCAGATTTGCCCAATAGCTGGGGGGAACCGGATGCTGAAATGCAACAGGAATCAGAAATTACACTTAAGGAAATGATAAAGCGTGATTTCAATCACCCTTCTATATTTTCTTGGATAGTGTTTAATGAAACGTGGGGTCTGACTACCAAAGTTCCAAAAGAAGGAAAAACTACGGATGTCTATTTACCCAAAACTCAACAGTGGGTGGCTTCCATGTATCATCGTGCCAAATCATTGGACCCTACGCGGTTGGTAGAAGACAATTCGATCTGTTGTGGACGAGGACATACAGAAACCGATCTATATAGCTGGCATGAATATTTACCCGGATGGGCCTGGGAAGAGCATCTTGCTAAAATTGTAAAAAATAATTTTCCAGGAAGTACTTATCATTTCGAACAGGGTTTTGTGCAAGGCAATCAACCGAATATCAACTCCGAATGTGGCAATGTCTGGGGCTATGATGGTAGCACAGGCGATGTAGATTATAGCTTTGATTATCATCGGATGATGAATACGTTTAGAAAATATCCGCAAATTGCAGGTTGGCTTTATACGGAGCATCATGATGTCATCAATGAATGGAATGGGTATTGGCGTTTTGATCGATCCAATAAATATACTGGACTAGAGGAGATCGTACCGGGTATGACGCTTAATGATCTCCATAGTACTACCTATATTTCTACCGGTAATGATATCATAAAAAATGTAAACGGGGGAGAGGAAGTTTCGATACCCCTATTTCTTTCCAATTATGTTCCAAAGTTAATGGCAGGGGAAGCGAAATTAACTTATGAACTATGGATGACCGACCGCACTTGTCAATTACGAATGGAAAATTCCGGAAATCGGATATTTCCGATTTTTCCTTATTCACAGCAAGCCATGGATCCTCTTGTATTAAAAATGCCTGATCGATCTGGTGTGGCTCTTCTTAGACTATATTTGATAAATCACGATGGGGATACCTTGCATCGCAATTTTATCCATTTTATTATTGATTCACCAAGGGATCTTAAGAATACATCGATTATATCAGTGAGACCAGATGCATTTGTCAATCAATCCTGGGGCCTTAAGCAATGGGATGTAATGGATGGATTGAAAGTAAATGGGGCAGGGAAGGGATACTTTGAATATGAAATCCCAGTAGACAAGAAATTGAATCTAAATAATATCATTTCTGCTCAAATTATTCTGGAGGCCTCAGCAAAACAATTATTTGATAAAGACAAAGACGAAACCTTTAATAAAAATCAAGATTATATGTTGGGTTCGAGGGTCTCACCCTCTAAAAACCCTAATGCTTATCCCATGACTGATGATGCTAGATTTCCGTCTGAAATTTCAATTGTCATCAATGGAAAACAAGTCATGAAAACCATATTGGCAGACGATCCGGCAGATCATAGAGGGATACTCTCATGGAATTCGCAATTGAAAGATCGTAAACTCAGAGAAGCAGGCTCCTATGGCTATTTGATTAAAATTCCTGTAACAAAAAGTATGTTGACACAAAGTAAAAAAAATGGGATGTTGAAGCTTAAACTACAAAGTATCAATGGGGGAGGGTTAGCAATCTATGGAGAAAAGTTTGGCCGATATCCTGTGGACATAAATTTAGTCATGGAGAATAAATGAAATATATAAATCATGAAATCACCAATGTTGGGATTAAGAACTTTAGGGTATAAAGTCTCGGATTTAAATGAGGCTAAAGCATGGTATACCAAAGCTTTTGAAGTTGAGCCTTATTTCGATGAACCCTTTTATGTGGGATTTAATATCGGTGGATATGAATTGGGCTTGATGCCAGATGGATATCAAACTCTAAAATCGAGTAATGTTATTGTGTATTGGGGAGTGGAAGATATCAACTTACAATATCAACGCTTGCTTGCATCCGGGGCCTCCGAATTGGAAGTGCCTCAGAATGTAGGAGGCGAAATCATCGTGGCCTCGGTATCAGATCCATGGGGTAATCCGATCGGATTGATTTATAATCCAGAGTTTAAGTTGGAGTAGGCGGGTTATTTGGTATATTTTCATGAAGCTAAAAGTTTTTCTTTTGATAAAGAAGTCGAATCTTTATAAGAATTCCAAATTTCCATAAAATCATCATTTCTTAAATTAGTTCCAGCTTTTTCAGCCTCACCAGGGTTACCTACTGCAATATTATAGGTATCTAATATGTCAGTATGAAAAAGATTCTTAATTTCTTCGAAAGTGTTAGGAGTAAATTTAATTATATAATCTAAGTTTCTGATTTGTTTTACAGAAGTGCAAGCAAAGCCATAGAAATTTCGTTTATTATTTGGGTCTTCAGTTAATTTGCCAAAGCGTCTTAAAAATTCAAGCTTTTCTAATTCAATGCGAGAACTGGAAAGTTCGTTTTTGCATGTTTTATTATTTAGTCTGAAATGAATAAAGTTTGCTTTTAAAGCATTAGTTTTTTCATTAATTTGTTTTGGGCTAAAGACTATTCGAACAATTCGTTCTTCTGAATGAAATAAATATGGAAATTTACATCCCAAACAGCTGGCAAAGTTCGCTGGTAACAATTGTAGTAAGCGTAGGAAAATCTTTGCCATCATATAGAATAGGCTGTTTGTTTTTGAATTTAACAAAGTAAGAAAAATTATTAATTCCCATTTCGAGTGAAAGTTTCTCTAAAGCAGTATTTTGCCAAACTATCATCAAAGTTCCGTGTGGGTTAGGGTATAAATCATCAATTTCTTCTATCCATTTATTATCTAATAACTTAAAAAATTCTAAACTCTTGTTGGCAACTTCTTCAAACAATGGTAAATATCCATCACCGCCCCAATTAAGTGTTAATTTAGTATATTCATTAATTTCTTTACTCAACAAATTAATTTTATTTGAAGAATGAGTATTAATAATCAAATTACTATGCTCTTCAGTTTTGGATATGGTAATCAAATTTTTACGATAAACAAATGGCTCAAATTTATTAGAAATTGAAGTTTTATTATCCCTTATAAAACACTTATTTGGCGTAATTTCTATAGGTTTAAATCTGATACCTTCTGAAATTTGTGTAGTATCAATAAGCACATTCATGATTGGGACTTATTGGTATTGTTTTCTATCTGTGTAGTTAACCAATCTCTGATAATAGTCGTAGCATTAATGTCTAAAAAAAGACCACATTGTATTTCCCTTAACACTTCATTTGTCGGTAACTGTTCGACTTCATCAATAGATGAAATTTCTTGTGATTCAGGGGTTTGAATGCGATCTAGGAAAAAATTAATCTCTAAAATTCCATTTGAGTTGATACCACCAAAAACGCCTGTACATAATGAAGACTTATAATCATCTGATTTTTTATATATTAATTTAATCTTTTTTTGTTCCATGCTCGTAATATTAGTCAAAATTACATGAAATTAATTAAAACTATAAGAAAAGTTTGATAGATATATTATGACTGCCATTCCATCGATTGGTAGCTCTATATCCATAATCTATGCCTAGCTTCTGTTCACTTCCTTTTTTGAACGTGGTTTCAATACCAAAGCCTGCGGCGAGTCCGGAGTAAACATTTTTTTCTTCAGCGCTTCCTAATTGAAACTTATAAGCCCCTCTCAGGTAAAAAACTTTATGGAGGGAATATTCTATGCCCCCTCCTAAATCATCACCCGAAAAAGAGTTGGCAGTAAAATTTCCAAGTATACTTAATCGATGGTGTTTATTAAAATTGATATCATAGGAAGCGCCTATATTTAATAATGAAGGCAACTCGAATCCTGCAGATCGTTGATCAAAAGTAAGTGGATATTGAGGTTCTCCTTGAGGGCTAGGAGCTTGGACGGACAGTCCTTCTCCTCCAAATCGCATCGGTGAACCAATATTGCGGAGTGAAATTCCGAACTTAAAATTATCTTCAGGTCCATTGACATATTGTACACCTCCATCGAAGGCTAGACCAAATGCATTGAGGTCCGCAGTAGACTCAGATACGCCTCGCACTAATATGCCGACGGATACTTTATTGTCAAAAGTATATGCATAAGATAGTCCTAAATTAAAAAAACTAGGGGAGTATGTGGCTCCTGTACCTTCGGGCAACTGCGTTGTAGTCACATTGATGTCCCCAAAGTCAATTGCTGTCAATGTAATACCAAAAGCGCCATTTTTACCCATCTTTTGAGCAAGTCCTAAGGTATTGACAGCAATACCTGAGCCTTTTAGATATTGCATATGGCCCAACATGAATTCCGATTTGCGGATCTTTGATACGCCTGCTGGATTTTGCCACATTGCTTCTACCCCCCAGACCATAGAGGTATGCATACTGTGCAAAGCGGCTGCTCTTGCCCATGGATTGATGGTAAGTTCATAGGCGCCGGCTTCACCTTGACGGTCGGGGTTGCCACCTATCATGTTCCCATTCCATATGGCTATGATCACCAACATTAATTTAAACGCCTTTGATCTACTTCTTGATAAAGCCTTGAATTTTTGATTTAAAACTTCGATACCATTCATATTTGTCACTGTTTATAAACCAGTAGGGTCAAATTTTCTATTCACATTAAACCATTTAATGGTAGTTTCGCCAATACCTTCTGCCTGGATATGCATCAGATAGACTCCACTGGCGATAGGTATACCCTTATTGTTTTTCATATCCCATTCCAAATCAGGAGCATACTTATTCGTCAAGACTCCAGGATTGTTTCTATCTCTTATAGGTACATCCGCTTCATTGCGTTTGTATTGCCTGATAAAGCGGCCATCCAGAGAATAAATCGTGATCACACATTTAGCAGGAAGATTAGTAAACTTGACGATATTGGAGAATTGGGTACTTTCATAACTGGAATAAGAATAGTAAGGATTGGGCACTACATTAATTCTTTTCAAAGTAGCTGGAATCTCGGATCCTTGCAATTCTTTTACTTCTTGATTGGAAAAACTAAATAAATAAGAAGGATGACCTTTGGCACTATTAGTACCTACTGCTACAGCATACGGATTTTGCACCCTCATTTTGATCGTGACTTCGTTGGGGATTAACCCGTCTTTATAAGAAAGTAATTTTTGACCAGGAGCTACGATTGGCATACAGGTCCAAGTGACATCACGTAGTCCAGGTAATTTTCTCAATATACTCCCTCCTGAGGTCAATCGATCCCGAAGCGTTTTACATCCATCATATTCCTGCAAGGTTACATAGATATGATGTTGACCGCCGAGTAACACATTGAACAGAGTGTTAGATCCTCCAGTCAGAATAGTGGCCTGCGATGTTGGATTCCACATCATATCTCCTCCCATAGGTTTTTGATCTAAAAAACCTTGTGGAAATAATCTTCCATCATAAACCGTATTTTCTCCAAAGAAAATGTTTAATCTTTTTCCAGTCTCAACATCTATGGCGTATCCGGGAAACCAAGACATCCCGACTCCATCATTGTCTCTATCCGCTATTCCATCATTGTTGGTATCTTCTTTACCTACGGAAGCGCTTTTCCTCAAATCCATGTTTTTAGTATCCAATAAAGTAGGAATACCCAGACCCTGAGTAGATGAAAAATAAAATGGTGAAGCAGTTTCCACCACGACACTTCTGCTCCAGAGTGATTTATCTGGTGTGAGGACGATATCTACATTATTGAGATTCTGAATTTTAAATAAAGGGTTTTCCCGCATAATTTTAAACCCATCACCTGGGTCCATCCACGAAGGTGATACATAAGGATTATTAGGATCATTCACTCTAAAATCTGTGAGATAATAAGGGACAAATGTACTTCCACCACCCAAAGTGGATAAGGCAGATTTTTGATCCAATAAAAAATCTACTTCGTTTTTGCCCGTTTTGATAAAGTTAATGGGTCCACCGGACGCATCAGGTACTATAGCAAACCATTGAGGCTTATTCAAATCTTGATATACGATCTCAGCCCCTATGGCTCCATTACTACCTAATGGATCATCACCTGCATCGATTGATTGACCTATACTCACAGAAAATCCGAATATGGTGATTAATTGTTCGTTAAGATTATCGAGGGTGGTCTCTGAAAGTACTACTTTGGATGGATCTTTGGTATTAATCAATCTCCAACGTACTGGTGGGTCCAGTTGATTATTATTTAGATCAGAATCCGTAAACGTAAGGATGTATTCACCGTCTTTTATATCTAAGGGATTGAAAACTTTTACGGATAATGGACCACGGCCAGGTTTGTATTTTATCTTTCCATCAAATTTTTTTTCAAGAATTGCTTTTTTAGTTTCATCACTCATTTCTAGAAACACTCCGCCAGCACCTCTGCCGTCTAATCGGGTGATTTCGGCGCCATTGCCATAATTTGATTTCTGTATAGTATTGACTATAGGACGAGGTATCGGTACATAGGTACGAATATTGCGACGCCCTTCCAGATAAGGTTTTCGTTGACCTATGATATCTCTTGGATTGAAAGGAATGTAATTGTTGTGAGCGTAAGCAATAGTGGTAAAATAATATTTTTTATGATTGATCAATCGACGATCACCAGCGGCGAACTGATCTTCTTTGATCTGAAAACTATGTCGTACTCCACCGTCTTGAGCTTCTACTTTTATTTCTGGAATCCAAACTGGATTGGATGAGTTTGGATCTGGTACCGATTTCCAATTGAATAAATTTTTTACTCCATTCTTAATATCAACTTGGAAGATTAGTCGTGCTCTATTGACATCATCGATATCCGAAATGCCAACATCTGCGCTTTTTAATTGGAAGATTTTATAGCCTTCAAATCGATATAAACTATCTTGGACTCCTTTGGGAGCTTGTAGATCTACTTCTTTATATTCTTCTCTCGCATTGTTGGACTTTAATTCATCATTCGTCAATAATGCAATGAGTGCTTGATCCAGTTCAATGAAATCTAAATCCGGTGCGTCGGGTCCATCGGTGATATCAAAACAATTATCAAATAAAGCCTGTGCAATATCATCAGCAGATGTTAGGCGATCAATATTGGGACAGGGATAATCCATGTCTGGAACCCATACGACTCCAATGATCAGTTCATTAACAGCTCCTGGGTCTAGTCTGAATGGCCCAGAAGCTTGAACGGTGCGGCGATCACCGAAATCAAGATTGGCAGTACACATAGACCAGCCACTATTATTATTTGGTGGGTCAACAAAAGCGTAATCATTACGCGGCGATCCTATCTGGTATCCTGTACCTCCTCTAGAAAAAGGAGTTCCATCTTTCCAAGATCCTGACATGTAATTATAGTATTCTTGAGCAATGTTCGGGTCGGTCATTGCATTGGGCCAATTTCCGATCTGGAGATTATTATAATAGGTAAAAGAAGACATTCCGATCTCTTTTCCAAATTCATCTAATGGACCTCTGAAATAATCTACACCTAAAATAGGCACACTTTCGCAATAGGTGTTGACACCTTGAGGACATGCACAACCAGTCTCCCCATCGGTGGGATCTTCATTATATACATATGCCATCGATCGACCCACATCACACCCGATATAATCATCGGTCGCACACCCAAGATCCGGATCTACCCACATTGCGAAGAAGGTACTATCTATACTCTGGGTAGCCCGATTGATCAATTTATACCGTTGGAAAGTCATATTATTAATCTCATCATTGGTAGAATATGCAAATGCTTGTACCTGGACTTCCATCTGAATTGGTTTACCCTGGGTTTGAGTATGAATACCTCCTGCATCATTATAGATCCAGAAGGTCATCTCATCAGGATATTGAGGTGCATTGCAGCCTCGTACCTCGATAATAGGGTAGTCTCCTTTACATGGATTGTAGCGGCCATCACCATCCTGATCATAAAATGCAGCAAGCCCTTGACTCGTATTGGGTAAATCAAAACCATGTATACCTTTAAAATAGGGATTCCCTCTTGCTGGCCACGCTAATACATCTTCAGGTATTTTTTTACAATCCAACGGCGTACCGGCAGTAACTGCGTCTATATAAGCCTTTAAATGAATAGCAATATTTTCCCCTAAAACTTGAAAATGTTTATCCCATTTAGCACAAGTGTCGATACCCACGGTACCTCGAACTGGATCTAATGGTCCTGGCCAAAAATCATTTTGACTTGACTGTCTATAAGTTTGAGCAGCAAGCTTAAGGTTGCCTACCGGATCATAGCCACCTATCCAGACAGCACCTGCAAATATCGATGATACTTCAGGTACTCCTGATCCTGGCTGCACTTTAGGCACTATATATTTTCCAGAACTTTGCAGATCCCACCATACATCTCCTCCACCTAATAGCCTTGCCCGGACATTATTGATAGCCATGTCTATAGCGGATGTAGAAGGCGCACAGTCTGCTCTGGGTGTCAATCGCTGCTTGAGCTCATCCATCTTGCTAGGTTTGACAGGAAAATTAGGGTATGCAAATCCTGTTGCAGTCGCGATGGATAATAAAAAGATAATGGAATATATTTTAAACTTCATGGTGTATATAAAATTAAAATTCAACAATTGCTCCCAGATAGATTCGTCTCGGAAGTGAATAAAATCCAGGATTAAGTTCAGCCCATTGATAGGAAGCTAAATAAGCTTGTACATCTCGTCCAGTAGTCAATACGGTATTTAAAGCTGACTTCCCATCACTCGATGTAAGGTAGCCATCATCATCTGGTGACCCGGTGACTGGATACACACCATAAACATTTTTACGATTTAAAATATTTTGTACACGGAGGTAAGCATTTACAAATAATGGGAATTTCGAATTTTTGCTTCCAATGTTAAAGCTCTTGTCTAGTCTTCCATCTAAATTAAATGCCCAAGGCAATCTGGATCCATTGATAGCGCCTACAAAACCGGTCCCCGATAGAGGTTGTGCACGTTGAAGCCTGGTAAAGGGACGGCCACTGACAGCAGATGCTTGAAAATTGAGACCGGCATTGGCAAATATTTGCGTAGTTCCCATCAGTGGTCCATTGTATGCAGATCCGGAAGCAAATCTATAATCAATGATTGCAGCCAATCGATGGCGTTCATCAAAATTTAATGGATTGAGACTCCTGATATTGCCACGGGTATTGAGCCCTCTCGATGAAGTAGAGCTCGATCCGGTACCGTCTGCAAATTGTAAAGTATAATTAGCCTGGACTTCTATATTGCTCGTCCTGCGCAGATCATATTGGAATGTAAATCCTTTTACTGTTCCAAAATCAATATTACCAAACCCACTATAGGAATTGACAGGGGAGGGGATATAGAGATAAGTTCGGCTTTGTATCATATCTCGCATCTCTTTATAGTAAGCAGCAATTTTCAATGCAGAGGAGGTAGACAATTTTTGTTGAAACCCTACTTCATAATCTATCGTTTTTTCAGGCTTGAGATTAGGATTATTGGAAGGGGTACGAGAGGGATCTTCAAAATAATAATAATCTAAAGCTGTAGCAATAGTGTTGGATGGTGGCCGTTGTACTAAAATATCATAGTGAGCAAAAAAGTTAGCATCATCAGAGATAGGAAATGAAAATGCCAGCCTGGGCATGATGTTGATTTGAGGTTTGTAATCTGTAAAAGATTGATTGGGGTCAAAGGACTTTAATCGAATATTGGAATTTGGATCTTTTAGTTTTGGGGTTACCAATTGTCCACCAAATAATACAGACCCATCATTTGCGGGTGTACCATTTGGAAAGTACCATTGTTCCCCTTTACGAAATGCTTTTACGGCATTTGAATTTTTGGCGGTCACATAGACTAAATAATCATCACCTACTGCAACTGGTTTTGGCTCACCTGTGCCGGCATAAAAATCTTTAGCTTGAGTAATTTCATAGATAGAAAATGGGTCTTTGAGTACTTTGGTGTTGGCATCATACCGATCTATACGTACACCTAACCTTAGGATAAGGTCTTTGTAATTGAATTTATCCTGGATATACACTGCAGAATAAATTGGTTTATTAGGGGCTACCACAAAAGTGCGTCGACCATCTGGATCTACCGAGGTGAAAAAATCATTAAATTTTACGTTGCTCTTTAGTTTATTACCCAAATAATCATATCCGAAATAATCTAATAATCCTTGATCTGTCAATTCACTGGCGGCAAACATGTCTAACCTCAGGTCTTCGGGTCGGATACCATCTACGTTGACATAGTCATTTAAAGATTGGCCAGTGAGCTGTCGGATTCGTTTGTAAAAAAGAAGGTCATTATCTTCTTCGAATTTTGTTTGAAATTTTTCATAGGTAAATGGAGTAATTTTTCCTGGAAATGTCCCGATTACTTTCGTAGTATCGACTCCCTTGATATGATTATTTGCTTGCAGGCGAGCAATAGTCCAGAGTCCATTTGGATTGATATTCCAAGATCTATTCTCTCGTTGTTCATAAATAAATCCTATTTGAATATTATGTCTCCCTTTATCAGATCCTCCAGGGAATAAATCAAAACTTCCTTCGCCATTAAAAGTAAGTGTATATGATTCTCCTTTACCAAAATTATTATAGATGGTGCCGGCATTCGTATGTAATCGCCACGCGGAATTGAAATTACTGGAAGTGAATCCATTATAGGCAAAATAATCTTCCAGATTGTTACCATCCAATCCTTTATTGTAATTCGCAAGGGCAGGGTTTATAGTACCAGGAGCAAAACCATTCAGCTGCTGTAGGTAGCCTGCATGCGCTAAACCAGGAAAGGGGCCTCGAGTATATTGAGATTCCCCCTCTACAGGTACCCAGGAAACATCGAAGTTTCCAATATATCCATAATTAAATAATCGATCTTGATGCGTGAAATCTCCATTACTATTGTTTGATTTTTCATACGAAGCTTGTAGGGTGTAGATTGCATTTCGAAATAATCGATTGTCTCCTTTCTTTTTTCGTTTTGTCGTGGTTTCGATTTCAAATGGATTGGTACCCAGTCGATGGCGCCATTTGAATCCGGCACGATAAGATTGAAATTTTGAATAAGGATTATTGTTGTAATTTAAAAGATTCCAGGCATTGTTGGGTGAAAAGCGGTCACTATTGTTTGTATAAGCTCCAGTAAAACCGATATCTATTTTTTTATTTATCTGAGCATCGATTTTCCCTGTGAAGTCCATCCTTTGATCCAATTCATTTTTTCGAGCTTTATTCAACTCTACATCGGATGAGGAGAGGAACTCCGCACTAGATAATGGTACGCCTTGCATCCTTCTAATTGGATCTGCTTCAAGTTCTTTTAATTTCTCTGCGTTGGTATAATAAGTACCTGTAGTAGAAGGATTGTCATCTTCTTGCCTCCGATACTGGCCGCTAAGCCGGTATCCCAAAACAGATATGCCCTTTCTATTCTTCAATATAGGACCACTGAGATTAAAGTTCAATAAATTATATCCGTATGGATCCAGGTATTGTGATGATTCAAGTTCCAGGCCGCCTGTAAATTTATTACTTGGGCCTTTGGTAGTGATGGATATTACACCTCCAGTCACATCACCATATTTAGATTCTATGCCTCCGGTGATTACTTGCATCTGATCGATCTCTGTCTGGGGCATTAAGGAGGCATTGATACGCACTCCATCGACATAATAATTAGTTGCATTAGATCTCGAACCTCTGATATTTAGTGCTCCACCATCCTGTGAGGCGACCCCTGCGGTGGCAGCAGCTAAAGAATTTATATTTTTTGTTGGAAGGTTCCTGATCTGTTCAGAAGTAATCGTACCGCCTGAGGTGGTATTATCTTGTTGGATCAATGGGACTTTATACTCAATGATGACAAGTTCATTGAGCAATAAGCCGGTTTTCAATTCTGAATTCAATTTATTTGATTTACCGGCAAACACCACTACGTTAGTAATTTTCTGTGACTGGTATCCGACATAACTAAACTCGATATCATAAGTTCCGGGGTCGATATTGCTAAGGCTATAATTGCCATCAATATCCGTGGTCGTGCCACTTTTTTGTACCCCGCTTTTATAGAGGATGACCACAGCACCGATGACCGGTTCTTTGTTTTCATCGAGCACCTTACCTTCAAGAGAAGTCTGGGATAAGCCAGTCAAGCCGATACCGAAGCAAAAAAATAGGATTAAAATATTTCTCATACCCCTGGAAATAGCCAAATAGTTAAAATTCAAGTCAATAGATATTACTTATTAAAACGAAGATAGTAGATTAAACGTTGACAAACGCAAGAAAATTGGCTTATAAATATGCGAAAAACTCTAGCTAAAAGTCAAAGGTTGATCTATTTTCCATTCCTTACCATACAGGAGGATTTCTTCGAGAAATGGATTATTTTCAATGGTATCCTCGGCTGAAAAAGTATGTATCTCAGCAGGACTATACTTTCTGTAAAAAATGTTTTATTTTCTCAAAATCCAAAACCCGAGCACCAATAAAGCCATCTGAGATGATGGCAATATCTACATCACTATCCTGCCTAGGATGACCTTTTGCATAGGACCCGAAAAGAATCATTTTTGTAGGTTCTATACCAGTCTGTTTCAAATCGAAATAAAGACTTGAAAACATTTTATTTAAAGCTGAGATAGTAACCATGCGAAAAGGGCTTCAATTTTAAGTAAATGATGTTCCATATAGACTTTGTCAGCTAAGTGGTGTAATCTTAATCTATAGTCAGGGTACCTCAATTCAATATTCCAGTTACTCATTGAGCCTAGGTAATCATATTGATCAGCAGTAAAGTTTAAGGATGTTTCAGCGCTTAGGACTTCTAAATCATGAGTAAATGGAGGTGTATTTGACACATTTGACTTCACCCAATGTGCTTTCAATAGTTTTTCTATAGAGAGATGAAAAAAGAACAATGCAGCCAAATGTTTTTTACCGGATAGATTGTACTTCGCGGTGTCCAAATCTTCAACTGCTAGATCTAGCCAATATTTAATATGTTGTTCCTTATTCATTTAGCTGCCAAAATTAAGCGTTTTTACTACTAAACCGAATTCCGAGCCGCATTAATTATACCGAAAGAACTTCGTATAACTAATTTTTCATACACCGATCTCAACTCATGCTCTTGATATTCCGGTTTCCGAAGTTGCATCAGGGCAAATTGTTGGATTGTCAATAGTGGTTGGACTATGCGCTCCCGCATATCGATAGACAATGCATCCGATGGATAATCTTCCATCAGGGTTTTATGTTTTGTAAGCAGAAGTAAATATTTTTCAGTACGACGATTTTCATCAAAGATCATCTTATATAAGCCTGCATACTCCGGATCTTTTTCAAGATAAGATGTTAAAGGGAAAAAACATTTTTTCATCGCCATCTCATTATTTTCTATCAGCGTCTTGAAAAATAAAGAGGAATGATACAATTCTTCTACTGCAGTCCATCGGCCTTCCCGATCCATCTGCTCTAAAGCAGCACCCACCCCATAATAACCTGGAACATTTTGTTTGATTTGAGTCCAAGAGCTCACAAATGGGATGGCTCTAAGATCATCCAACACTAGCGTCTGATTCGCTTTACGTTTGCTGGGTCTACTCGCGATATTAGTTTCACTATAAAAGTTAAGTGGGCTCACCACAGTCAAATAAGAGATAAATTTTGGATGATTTTTTAATTGTTTAAAGGTTTCATATCCAATCTGTGCCATCTCAGCGATCAGAGACCTATGCGTGGCAGTCAAAGTATTGGATTGCTCTGCTAATACATCATTATATATACCTGCATTAAGCAATTGTTCCATATTGAACTGAGCCGACGCTGTAGTACCGAAACTACTACTCACTGTCTGACCTTGAATAGTCAATTGAATTTCTGTATTAGAGATTTTGTGACC
Source organism: Saprospiraceae bacterium (assembly GCA_043719965.1). Lineage (GTDB taxonomy): Bacteria > Bacteroidota > Bacteroidia > Chitinophagales > Saprospiraceae > JADJLQ01. Next base: position 25,278 of record JAYSTG010000253.1, read on the forward strand.
CAAGGAAGCGTAAAACTTATGAGTCTTGCCACCACCGCGAGAGGGTGGCCCGCCGCGACCATCGAAAAACAATACTTTGATACCATATTGTCGTGATACGGTGGTGAGCATTTCTTTAGCTTCATAAATACTCCAATTAGCCATAAGATATCCCCCGTCTTTGGTGCCATCAGAGAATCCAAGCATGATCGTCTGACAATCTCCTCGCTGACTTAAGTGTTCACGATAGACAGGGTCACTATACAGTAAATTCATAATACTACCAGCACGCTGCAGATCATCTATCTTTTCAAATAAAGGAACTATATCTATCGAAATATTTTTTGCAGCCCAGACTGTACGAATCAAAAAATATACCTCCAGTACATTGATTGCAGAATTACATTGACTGATAATATATCGATGACAGGCTAATTCCCCGCTAGTGGCTTGTATTTCCCGAATTTTACGGATAGTGTGTACGGTGTCGTAATTCAAACTTTCCGAAGGCCACTTAGGCTCAGAGATAAGCTCTAGATTGGATGTTAATAGTTTTATTTTATCACTTTCGTCTAAGCCTGAATAATTGGACAAAACACTTGCGGTGTGCAGGAGGGTAGCATCGACGACATCTTTATGGACACTACTTTCTTGCCGAATGTCTAAGGATGCGAAATAAAACCCAAAGGACTGTACTTTGGCTATAAAAGAATCTACTAGTTCCAAAAATAAACTATCGTGTTCATTGACCATGATGGACCGTACCTGAAATAAATCATTCAATAGATCAGACTTTGAATAGGTAAGATCTTTTGATGTATATAGGTCTTTGACCAATTTTTCTATTTTGATCAAAAGGGTATCGACATTTTTGAAAGTCAATTTATGCTTTAATAGATTGATATCATCCAGGTAGCACTCCATCAAGCTTGATCTCAAATGTTCTGATACTTCTTTAGTAGTATCGCTCGTGACGAAAGGATTGCCATCTCGATCTCCTCCGGGCCAAAATCCAAGATGTATGAGTGGCTCTTGTTCGTTGGCAGTCTCGGGTATCAGCCGGATCACCCGCTGATTGATCCTGCCGATGGCGGGATAAAATATATTTTTTAGATACCAGATCAGGCTTTTTGCTTCATCGACAGGAGTAGGTCGTACATGTTTGAAAAAAGCAGTTTTGCCTAACTGTTGAAGTAATAAATTGATTTCAGTAATTTGATTTCGGGCGATGCATTTACTTAAGTCGTGGATGATACCCAGTACGGAGTCAGGATAAAATTGAGTTGGGTGGGCAGTCAAAACTAAACGGACTGCAAAGTCTTTTAAGCGAATAGCTAATGCTTTGGTCAGGCCTTTAGATTTAGTCTCAGATTCTATTTGTTTTAATGAGCCTAGACCTTCGAGATCGTGGGTGAGGCTATAAGCAGCATCTTCGAGCGCATCGAATAATACGACTTGCCGTTCGCCGTATTGAATAAATCGAAAAAGAAGATCTAACCGATCCTTTTCTTCAACATAGTCCGTCTGTGTTTTAAAAAATAGTTCAATGATTTCTTTAGGGCTTTTACCTTTTGCATAACCATCGTCACAGTAAGTCACCAATAGAGAAAGCAAAATACCTGTCTTCTCTATTTTTTGAAAAGGTAAAGAAGTAAAAAGGCTATTGAATAGCTGAAATTTGAGTAGAACTTCCTCTTTAAATACTTCTACCTGGTTGGCTGAAATCGACATGAGAACAAATATCGATCATATCTCAGAGTAAATTGGACTTTCCGGCGTTTTTTTGAAATCAGCAGTACAAGCTGTAAATAACAATTGTATGATCTATATGGAGTGAAATAGTTAGAACAATTTTTTATCATCAGTCTTACTTCCATTTATTTTTTTGTTTCTTCGTATGATTAAATTTGATAAAAAATGAATAATAGTTTAGTTACCTTAGATTGGGTAGTCCTCGGAGGATATTTTGCCATATTATTGGGTATAGCTTGGTGGGTAATCCGTAAAAAAAGTGAAACTTCTGAAGAATATTTCCTTGCTGGTAGAAATATAGGTTGGTTTGTAATTGGTGCATCCATCTTTGCTTCTAACATTGGATCAGAACACGTAGTAGGCCTTGCCGGTACAGGAGCAGAAAGTGGTGTACCTATGGCCCATTATGAACTGCATGCTTGGATCGTATTATTATTAGGATGGTTTTTCCTACCATTTTATATGCGAAGTGGAGCCTTTACTATGCCGGAGTTTTTAGAAAAAAGATTTGACGGACGATCCAGATGGTTTTTATCGATATTTTCAATTGCCGGCTATGTGTTGACCAAAGTTTCGGTCACGATCTACGCAGGAGGTATAGTCGTAGCTAACTTATTGGATATATCTTTTTTGAGCGGAGCAATAGTGACGGTCTTAGTCACTGGAGTATATACGGTCTTAGGTGGTATGCGCGCAGTAGTCTATACCGAAGCTTTTCAAACGGTATTGATTCTTGTGGGATCTTCAATTATTACGATACTAGGTTTACGAGAAGTAGGAGGCTGGACCGAATTAAGAGCTACCGTGGGAAGTGAACATTTTAATATGTGGCGACCTTCTTCGGATCCAGATTTCCCATGGACCGGACTTTTATTTGGAGGCACAGTAGTGGGTGTTTGGTATTGGTGTACTGATCAGTATATCGTACAAAGGACCCTTGCTGCTAACAATATAAAAATCGGCCGGCGAGGAGCCATTTTTGGAGCTTTTTTAAAACTAGCTCCGATATTTATTTTTTTGATTCCCGGTATCATTGCCTATGGATTGAAACTAAAGGGAATCATAAGCTATGACAAAAGTGATGAGGTGTTTCCTACATTGGTAAAGCACTTATTGCCAGCAGGAGTCAAGGGATTAGTTGCTGGTGGATTGATGGCTGCTTTGATGAGTTCATTGGCTTCTGTCTTTAATTCAGCATCTACATTATTTACGGTAGATATTTTTAAACGACTTTACCCGGACACTCCGGAGAAAAAATTGGTCAATATTGGTAAGATTGCTACCGGGATTATCGTGGTGTTGGGCATGCTTTGGATTCCGATTATGAATAAAATAGGAGGAGGAATATTGTACCAATATTTGCAGAATGTGCAAGCTTATATTGCACCACCCATCACAGCAGTATTTGTAATTGGAATATTGTGGAAACGTATGAATGCCCAGGCAGCAATAGCCACTTTATTTTACGGCTTGTTTTCAGGAACCTTAAGAATAGTACTTGAATTAATGAAGGATAATCTTAGTGGAATTGCATCTTGGTATGCGACAGTCAATTTTTCACATTTCGCTATATTTAATTTTTTAGCCTGTGCAGTAGTAGCCGTGGTAGTAAGTTTATCCACCCCGCCACCAAATGAAGCTCAATTAGTTGGCCTGACTTTAGGAACACTGACACCTGCTCAGAAGCAAGCCAATCGTGAAAGCTTTACTAAAGTAGATGTATTGATTTCAGTACTTTTGATAGTCATTGTTTTATCGGTACTGATCTATTTCAGAGGCTAAGAGGAATATAGATAATTCTTAAAACAAGACAGATCGTATTATATAAAAAAAGGGGAGTCCCAAAACTCCCTTTTTCATTTGTATTGCAGTTTTTTTGAGGTACTTTTGCGCCTTTCTTGATTCGAAATCAATCCTAGAATGTCGTTTACGATCAAATTAAAACAATTTGAAGGGCCTTTTGACCTCCTCCTTTTTTTTATAGAAAGAGATGAATTAGATATCTATGATATTCCTATATCTAAAATCACGATGGATTTTTTGGATTATATCCATCAGATGGAACAGCTCAATCTTGATTTGGCGAGCGAATTTATTCTAGTAGCTGCAACCTTGATGCGGATCAAAGCTAAAATGCTCTTGCCCAGAAAAGAAGTTGATGATGAAGGCAATGAAGTAGATCCTCGACTAGAGTTAGTACAGCGCTTACTAGAGTATAAAAAATATAAGAGTGTCCTTGAAGAATTTGAGTCTTTGGAACTACGCCGGATGCAACAGGCTGCTCGCGGGAATGTAGACAATGAATTGAAAAAATTTGCAGAAAAAGCATTTATTGAAGCGGAGTGGGAATCGGTAACCTTATTTAAGCTGATGAAAGCATTTGAAAAAATGATCACCCAGTTTGAAGAGCGTAAACATGTCCATCGGGTATATAATTTCTTATATACTATCTTGGACCAGCAAGAGTATATTCAAGATCTGATAGCCAATAAAGCGCAAGTTACTTTTGAGGATGTATTCATATCCTGTGAAAATCGTATTCATGCCATCATTACTTTTCTGGCCATGCTGGAACTGCTCAACCAACAGAAAATCAGTATTGTTTTAGGCGAAGGGCTCAATAATTTCTGGGTGGCCGGTCATCAGGAGGAACCCGAACCAGCTACCTCTACTACTGCTGCACCAGAAGAGTAAAAAATCAGTTTTTAACTTAGAATGTGTGTATTTAAATTCCGAAAACAAATCATATCTTTGCAGCGTTTTCACGCTAAAACAATCATAAAATACTCATTATCAAAGAATAAAATATATGGCAAACGTTGGTAGAGTCAAACAAGTCATCGGTCCAGTCGTGGATATTAGTTTTGAGGGCGAAAATTCGAAATTACCGCCAATATTAAATGCTCTAATCATTAAAAAAAATAATGGTAAAGATCTCATCTTAGAAGTTCAACAACATCTTGGTGAGTATACCGTAAGGGCGATTGCAATGGATTCTACCGATGGACTCCGCAGAGGGATAGAAGTAGTAGATACAGGATCTAATATTACCATGCCTACAGGCAATGCGATCAAAGGTCGATTGTTTAATGTTGTAGGTGAAGCTATCGATGGTATCGGACATGTGTCAAAGGAAAACAATGCCGCACCTATCCACAGAAAGCCGCCTTTGTATGAAAATCTTTCTACAGAAAAAGAAGTGTTGTTTACCGGGATCAAAGTCATAGATCTCATAGAGCCATATATGAAAGGAGGCAAGATTGGTCTCTTTGGTGGAGCAGGTGTAGGCAAAACAGTATTGATCATGGAATTGATCAATAATATTGCTAAAGCATATGAAGGTATATCTGTGTTTGCCGGAGTAGGTGAGCGGACTCGTGAAGGAAATGACTTACTTCGAGAAATGATAGAATCAGGGGTAATAAAATATGGTGATGAATTCAAGCACTCTATGGAAAAAGGGGGTTGGGATTTGGACAAAGTGGATAAAAGTGCCCTTGAAAAATCACAAGCAACCTTAGTATTTGGTCAGATGAATGAACCTCCAGGATCTCGAGCTCGAGTAGCATTATCCGGACTCACCGTAGCAGAATATTTTCGGGATGGAGATTTGAGTGATCCCAAAGGCGGAAGAGATATCTTATTCTTCATTGACAATATATTTCGATTTACTCAGGCTGGATCGGAAGTATCCGCCTTGTTGGGTCGTATGCCATCTGCGGTAGGATATCAACCTACATTGGCCACCGAGATGGGATTGATGCAAGAGAGAATTACATCCACAAAACGGGGCTCTATCACATCGGTACAAGCAGTATACGTACCAGCGGATGACTTGACAGACCCTGCTCCCGCAACTACGTTTGCTCATTTGGATGCCACTACCGTTTTGAGCCGTAAGATTGCTTCATTAGGTATCTATCCTGCAGTCGATCCTCTTGACTCGACCTCAAGAATTCTAGATCCGCTGATCATAGGAGAGGAGCATTATCGATGTGCTCAAAAAGTGAAAAACATCCTACAACGATATAATGAACTGCAAGACATCATAGCTATATTGGGTATGGAAGAATTATCAGAAGAGGATAAATTAATCGTGACTCGGGCTAGAAGAGTACAGCGATTTTTATCTCAGCCTTTCTTCGTAGCCGAACAATTTACAGGAATGAAAGGGGTATTGGTTCCTATCGAAGAGACCATTCGAGGATTCAATATGATCATGGATGGAGAAGTAGATGAATACCCTGAAGCAGCTTTCAACTTAGTAGGTACTATCGATGATGCGATTGAAAAAGGAAAAAAATTGATTGCCGAAGCCAATGCCTAATTTGTATCTATTATGAATCTACTAATCCTTACACCTGAAAAGGAATTATATAATGGTGTGATTAAATCTGTGAAAGTACCTGCTATCGGGGGACAATTTGAAATACTGAGAAGACATGCTCCTATCGTAGCTGCATTAGAAAAAGGCAATGTCAAAGTCACAGATACCAAAGAATTGACTTCGATATTTGGCATTGAAGAGGGCTATATAGAAGTATTAAATGATCAAGTGGTCATTTTAATTAGTGGCCAAGTTATTGCTTGATCGCTGTTCGGTATTTTGGTTTTGAGTTTACTGCTTTTTAAAGCTCATAGCTTTCCATCAAGTCAGTATGTCCATCTTGAGTAATTAATATATCATTTTCAAGCCTTATCCCGATACCTTCTTCTGGGATGTAAAGCCCGGGTTCACAGGTTATAATCATACCAGGCTCTAATAGGGTGTATCGATCACCATAATCATGCACATCTAGACCCAAAAAATGGGACACACCATGTGGCAAATATTTTTTGACAATCTCTTTATTATGATCTAGATCTGATCTCTTGACGACACCGAGTTGAAGTAAGGCCTCTGAAGCAAAAGGCAGAAGTTTCGCATTGATTTCAGCAATGGTAATTCCAGATCTCATGAAAGACTTTGTGATTTGAACCAAATGAAGTACTTGATCATAAACTGCAAACTGTCTAATTGACATGGTCCCATCTACTGCTTTACATCGGGTCATATCAGCAGCATATCCATTGACTTCCGCCCCAAAGTCTACGAGGATCATATCATCATGATGACAAGGTTTATGATTGGATTTATAATGTAATACACAGGCAGATGTGCCGGCAGCAACGATAGGTTCAAAAGCATGAATAGCGCCGCTGCGCTCAAATTCATAGGTAATAAAAGCTGCGATTTCATATTCATACATCCCTGGTTTAATGAACTCCGATATTTTATTCCAGGTATCACCAGTGAGCTGAATAGCAGCCTCAATAGTTTTAATTTCTTCAGATGATTTTATTAAACTTTGTGTGCGAAGTAAAGGTTGAAGTCTATGATATTGATGTAATGGAAATTGAAATTTCAGCAAGTCAGCGTAGCGTTCATCCCGAGTCTTAATACATTGTGGATAATGACCTTTTTCGTTACTATTAAGATAGACATTTTCCGACCTTGGAATTAATGGATAGAGGATAGCTTCGAATTGGTCGAACCAATATATCTGTTGAACCCCAGATATCCTGTGGGCTTGATCTTTGTCCAGCGTGTCACCTTCCCAAGTTTTAATATGTTTGTCAGTCTTTCGGATAAATAGAATTTCTTTTTTTTCAGGATCAGGATGGTCCGGGAAAAGCACCAGCGCAGTATCTTCTTGATAGATGCCACAGAGCCTGAGTAAATCTTTATTTTGCCTGAAAGGGAAAAATTGATCCCCCGATAAAGGCATTTTATCGTTCGAATGTAAGATAGCTATACTCCCAGGTCTCAAGGCTCGTGATAGCTTGACTCGAGCACTTTTATACTGATCAGCTGACTGTGGATGAAATATCATGTGGAAAAAAATATATTTTTATTAAAACAAGTAATTTAGTCACTAGGTCTTTTTTACAGCCCCAGGTTGTACTATAGTTTCGCCGCTATCTTGTTTCTCTTTGGCTACCATGATTCTAACATCTTCTAAGAGTTTTTTTGCATCATAGACTATTCCATCCTTGATCGTATATTTTACTCCACCTATCCTTTCTACTTGATTTTTTTCATTGAGTGATATGGCTCCGGTACCGTAGAGTACTTGCAGATTTTTTAGAGGATTTTGATCTAAGAGTATGATATCCGCAAGTTTACCTGTTTCTATAGTGCCTAATTCTTTGTCAAGGCCTAATGCCTGAGCGCCATGCAAGGTTGCACTTCTGATGATCTCCAGAGGGTGGAAGCCCGCCTCTCGAAGTAATTCCATTTCGCGGGGATAAGAAAAACCATATAATTGATAGATAAAGCCTGAATCTGTGCCTACAGTTACCCGACCTCCTTTGTTTTTAAATTCATTGACGAACATCATCCAGATCCTATAGTTTTCTTTCCACTCCACCTCCTGTTCCGTACCCCAGCTATGCCAGTAGGATCCATGGGAAATGCGACTTGGCGAATAAAATCTCCAAAGGCTAGGCATAGTATATTCTTGATGCCATTCTTGAAGGCGAGCTCGTGCAAGATCTCGATTGGCTTCGTAAATATTAAACGTAGGATCCAGAGTAAAATCCAGTTTGAGCAATTCATCCATAACTGCGTTCCATTTGTCGCTCCCTGGTTTAGCAGCCTGTTTCCAAAGACGACCCGCTTGGCTAAATCGATCTTGTTCATTGGAATAATTATAATCTCCGGGATAATCTTGGACCGTACGATCGTCAAATAGCGCTTCCGGCAATCCATACCAATGTTCCATACTAGTGAGACCAGCCCTTGCAGAATTGACGACATTCCATCGAGCAACATCCATCTGAGCGTGATGACATGCTGATCTGAGGCCTAGTTTTTTATTTTCTTCCAATGCAGCTTTCATGATTTCTGGACTTGCACCAAAAAATTTAATACCATCAGCTCCTTTAGCTGCATTTTCTTTGACCCAAAGTCTTGCTTGATCTGCAGTAGTGATAGGATCTTTAGCACCCATGCCAAAAGCAGTATATGCCATTATTCTTGGAGCAGTGATCAGGTTTTTATTGGATTTTGCTTTTTGATCCAAGACCCAATCCAATCCATTTCCTGCGCTAGGATCTCGTATGGTAGTAATACCGTGAGCCAACCAAAGTTTGAATACATATTCTGCATCGGCTCCTTGTGATCTTCCCCCGATATGACCATGCATATCTATCATGCCTGGTAAAGCATACATGCCTTGAGCATTAATCTCCTTGCCACCAGGACTTAGACTAGGTCGTGAAGCACTATCTATCGGCACTCCGGGATATCCGACCTGTGCTATCCGTTTGATTCGGTTTTGTTCTACGACGATATCTACTGGACCGATTGGCGGTGCCCCATTACCATTGATCAAGGTCACTCCTCGGATGATGAGTTGAGGGTAGGGGCCTTGCCCTTCTTTTATTTCAGGAGCTTTTTTCACCTGTCCATATATAATATTACCACTGAGAGTCAATATTATACACAAGACTACTTTACTTGACATAGATGAATTTTTATTAAAAATAGGATTTATATTCTATTGTGGATCATTGAGACGAAGATACCCTGCTAATTATTGTAATATTTGATCGCTTCCTAATAGCGTTATATGAGACCACATTGATTTTACTTCTTCTCCCACAAAGCGCAGAAATTTTAAATACTAAGTTTAAACTTAACTCTTGGAGTATAATATTTTTTCAAATTATATTCCCCCTTTGAGGTACAAGCAAATCGATTTATAAATCAAATTAATTAATTGTAAATTATTATATTATATATAAATTATTAAATTAATATGTTTAATAGAATATATCATAAAATTAAAAATGTGTATAAATATTAACATTTTGTATTGATTTTTATATAATATTGTTATATTTAAATTACACAATGAGTAAAAATATATATAAAATATTGTTAATATTATTA
>JAYSTG010000254.1:0-4325 GCA_043719965.1 Saprospiraceae bacterium
CTTGAATCTTGCCTTGATTTAATAATCGTTTGTATGGCTCTTTGGTTACAGTATAACCTAGATCAAATAAAAATTTATGCCAAAATCGGGAATAAAGCAGATGACCTACAGCATGTTCTGTACCTCCTACATATAAATCTACATCTTGCCAATATGCTACAGCGTCTTTACTGGCAAAAGACTTATCATTATGAGGATCCATATATCTAAGGAAATACCATGAAGATCCAGCAAATCCGGGCATAGTATCCGTTTCTCTGGTATGTCCATTAGGGAGATTGACCCAATCGGGAAGCTTGGCTAACGGCGCTTTACCACTGGATGAAGGTTTGAAATCTTCCAATTCAGGGAGTAATAATGGAAGATCTTTTTCATCCACAGTATATGCTATACCTTCCTGATCATAAATTATTGGAAATGGTTCTCCCCAGTATCGCTGCCTGGAGCAATTGGCATCACGCATTTTATAATTTATCTGCTTTTTACCAATGCCAAGACGCTCTAGTCTAGTACTAATTTCTTCTATGGCATCTAATACCTCCATTCCATTAAGAAATTCGGAATGAATCATTTTTCCTACTTTATCCTCTACGGTAGCACCCGCATACATGGACTTATCGATGATTTCTGCGATAGGAAGATTGTATTTTTTGGCGAAGGCATGGTCCCTTACATCGTCCGCAGGGACAGCCATGATAGCTCCGGTACCATAGTCTTTTAATACATACTCTGCGATCCAAATCGGAATCTTATTACCATTAAAGGGATTGATAGCGTAGGCTCCTATAAATTCTCCACTGACTTCCTTGACTTCAGCGACACGATCACGATCAGATCTGGAAGCCACATATTTAAGGTATGCATCAATAGCTTTCCGTTGTCCTGGAGTGGTAATAAGATTGACCAGATCATGTTCAGGGGCTATTACCATGAATGTAGCGCCAAATATGGTATCGGCTCGCGTGGTATAAATTTCTAATTTGCTTTCATGGCCATCGATATTAAAAAAGACTTGAGCGCCGGTAGACCTTCCTATCCAATTGCTTTGCATGATCTTCATCGAATCACTATACTCCAATTCCTGGAGGTCATTGAGCAGCCGCTCGGCATAGGCAGTGATACGTAGAAACCATTGCGTCATGGGTTTGCGTACCACATGGTGGCCGCCTCGTTCTGATAATCCATCTTTAATTTCATCGTTGGCCAACACTGTACCAAGTGCTTCACACCAATTGACGAATGCATCTTTGCGATAAGCCAGTCGATAACCCATGAGTAGATCAGACTGCTCTTTTTTAGAATACGATGTCCATTCTGCAGCGCTAAAAGACCCAATAGGGGAGTGCGAAGCATTGATTTTGCGGTTACCTTCTTGTACAAAAATGTGTTCCAATCCAGAGATCGGCCGCGCCTTTTCCTCGGTCAAATCATACCAATGATTAAAAAGTTGTATAAAAATCCATTGAGTCCACTTATAAAATTCTGGATCACTGGTGCTTAATTGTCTATTCCAATCAAAACTAAAACCAATATTATCAAACTGTTTTCGATACCTCTTTATGTTTTCATTAGTCGATACTGCCGGATGTATTCCGGATTGAATGGCATATTGTTCAGCTGGCAAGCCAAACGAATCAAAACCCATCGGATGTAATACTTCATGTCCCTGCATTCGTTTGTATCGCGAAAAAATGTCTGATGCAATATACCCCAATGGATGGCCCACATGAAGACCCGCACCTGAAGGGTAAGGAAACATGTCCAATACATAATATTTAGGTTTGTTACTTTGATTTGGGACTTGATAAATTTTGTTTTTTTCCCAATAAGCTCTCCATTTCTCTTCTACCGATGCTGAATTAAATTCCATAAGCAGTAAAGGTAAGAAAAGGGCTTGAGGTATGTAGTATGAGCCACCGTTTATCTGTACTCCTTTTTCTCCATGATAACCTGATAATCTATCCATTCTATACAATCATCTAGAACTCCGTTCTGTTCATCGATCGCATTAAACTATTACCAGATCAGTGAGTCTATTTAATATTAAAACAATATAAAATGAAAAACAAAATTATGTACACATGCAATCTAGTTATGGTCTACCTCTTTACACTGGCCATACCTGTAATAGCTCAGCCATCTATGTCAAAAAAAGACAGTAGCCATACTCGACGCTATACTAAATTGGAGCAACGAAATCAAAGGAATGAACGAATACATCCGGGACTACAAGTACCAGATAACAAGATGGAAGATGACCACTTTGGAGGTAAACAAAACTTTCGGATAGAACATGGTGCACCAAACGATTATGGCTTTTCAAGGTTCAGACATCCAGGGCATCATCAGCGTTACGGAAATCGCCCTTTCTCTTATCGCGGAGGCTATTTTGGTCATCGAAATAGATATCGTGAATTAAGGAGAGCTCAAAACTGGAGAATGCATCGCGATGGAATTCGTAGAGCTTATTCTGATGGGTTTAAACATGGTCAACGGAATGAAAAAACGAATCAAGAATTAAAAACTTTGAGAACACAAATTTGGAAAGATGGGGTGATGGATCTTAAAGAACGCGACTTAATTCGTGAAAAAATGAAAAGCCGAATTCGAAACTAGGGCTGTCTTCTACCTTATTGTAAATACATAGGAATTGGTAACAAGTAGGAGCTGTAGTATAATCGTTAAATGAATTTTAAGCAACCTTTAACTTTGTCTTAAATCAAATAACTTCAATATGGGCATAACTTTAAATAAAAATAAATGTCTATGTATTCAAATCAAACTTTTTTCATTTACTTCCTATTGCTTTACTGGATATTATCGCCTTTGGACCTACAAGGCCAATCTCGTCACCATAAGAAAGGCCATCATCATCGCAGAGAGTCTCCTTCATATCACCATGATCACCATGATCCTTCTTATCAAAGAGATACTTATCGGGATAGTGATCATCGATATCGCAATCAAGGTAGAAGGAGAATTGAATCTTATCGAAATGATTGTAGACGAGATGATCGATATAGAAAGCATAGACATCGTGGCTCCTGGGGTCGTAGAGCTCTGTTTGATATCATCATTCGAATCTGAACCGTGCGGTGGAAATTAGTTAAGGGTAAAAGGAGCAAACAAGATACCTTTACGTGCATCGTAATCTACTCGTATGCCCGCTTGGTGGAATTCGATTTTTTCCGGCTCTTTCCTTCCATCGATGATAAATACTTTACAACCTTGGGCATGAGCCAGCTCGGGGTTGTTATCTTTCCAGCAATGAGCTAGTTCATATACTGTCGCGGAGTAATTATTATGCCACCTTTTACCAAATATGACTTCAAGGTAGAATATACCGTTTTGATAGTCCAACAATCTGGACTTCAATCCATAACCTACACGGTACAGACAGTCCGTCTTGATGATATGCTTGCGATTGATTTCTTCGATATTGACCACGATCGAACTTATCGCAGAAATTGTGCCAAACTTTGTCTTCACGGCTTCAGTCACGATAAATACTCTTAAGAAACTATTTGTAGGGGCGACTTCAATCGCTTATTTATAAGTAATCAACGACAGTCGACTTTATAATTACTTTCAAGAGCGACTAATCCGTACCAATAAAACCAATCGATAGTATTGGAACACCTATCTCCCTTTCATTTTTGCCAAATTAATTTATAAAAAATTGAGAAAATCCTTGACAAAGCCAAAATACATCTTATATTTGTAGTGTACTATATAATTAATACACTAATTCACTAGCGCAATATCATGATCACTGTCAGTAACTTGCATTACCAATACGGTAATTCCCGTAAGGTATTAAATGGACTTCACCTTCAATTAGAAGCAGGTAAAATCTATGGTATCCTGGGACGAAATGGAGCCGGTAAGAGCACAATATTAAAATGTATCAGCGGTTTATTGATTCCAAAACCTGCTCAGATTAAGATAGGAGACTGGGATGCCAAAGATAGGTTGCCTGAGTTCCTGGCCGAATTATTTTTATTACCAGAGGAAATTTCAAGCCCTGATATCAAACCGGAGAATTATGGAAAATTATATGGTAGTTTTTATCCGAGGTATGATCACGCACTATTTACCAACCTTTGTACAGAATTTGAAATACCCATAGATCAACGAATGGATGATATGAGTTATGGTCAAAAGAAAAAAACGATCATGGCATTTGGGATAGCCTGTAATACCAAACTCATCATCCTAGACGAGCCCACGAATGGACTGGACATACCTAGCAAAAGCCAATTCCGTAAAATGATTGCGAGGGCCATCAAGCCAACTAACACCATTTTGATCTGTACGCATCAGGT
>JAYSTG010000255.1:0-4314 GCA_043719965.1 Saprospiraceae bacterium
CACAGTTGAGCAAATAACGGAACTGGAATCTTTTTTAAAGTCGTTAAGTAAAAAGAAGAGCAGAAAGTTAAAAAATACTAAGGTTTAGTAGATAGAGGATAGCGGATAATATTCTTGATGTATGTAAAGCGCTTAATGAGCAGGGAGTTCAGTATTTAGTTGTTGGCGGGACTGCGGTTGCTTTTCATGGATATTTCAGGTGGTCACAAAATTCATCGGGCAAGCCAAATGCATGATTACAATTCAACAAGGTAGCGACATTTTTCGCATTTTCTTTTTTTTTGACCAATGGCAATTAGTGGTGTTAGCGAACGGCTTCCATAAGAAAACTCAAAAACATCGAAAAAAGAAATTGAATTAGCCCTTAAAATAAAAGCAGAATATGAAAACGAAAAATAATAACTTGACAACTCTTGAAGAGATTAAAGAAAAAAACTATGGCAAACTCGGGACAAAAAAGTGTGACGAACTTGAAGCGAGTTATGAGAATTTCAAAATGAGTGCTTTAATCCACGACACTCGTTTAGAAATGGGAATGACACAAGAACAACTTGCTTTAATTAAAAGTTGGGACGACTAAATCTTACATTTCTAAAATTGAAAACAACATCAAAGGAGCTCGAATTTCGACCATTCAAAAAATTATTGAACTTGGTTTTGGCGAACACTTAGAATTATCAATAAAATTCTAATAGGTGAATTGACCGAAGCAAGAAAAACAGCATATCACAGCAAATACCCCAAAGGCTACCCAATCCTACCGACCACAGTGCACCAATAATATACTAATATCACTTGGCGTAATACCTGATATCCTACTGGCCTGACCTATCGTCCTGGGCTTATGTTTGGTCAGTTTCTCCCGAGCTTCTGCAGATAAGGATTGTAACCCTTTATAATTAAAATTGTCGATCAATCGCATCTCTTCAAGTCGCTTCATTTTATCTACGAGGTCTTTTTCGCGTTGTAGATACCCTTCGTATTTGATATCGATCTCTGCCATTTCTAGTGCTTCATCGGAGTAGATGGACAGCTGTTCATTAAGAAAAGGCACCTCTTTTTTTAAAGCCATGAGAGAGATCTCAGGTCGCAAAAGCACTTGTAGCAATTTTCCTTTTTGTGACATCGGCGTGCTACCAATAGATGTGAGATATCCATTCATTTGATCTGGACCTACTGAACCAGTCTTGATAAAATAAGTTATACGAGCCGCCTCGTCCTGTTTTGTTTTGACCTTATCCAGACGAACATCACTTCCTGTTATGCCCAAAGCATAAGCTAAAGGGGTCAATCGAAGGTCAGCATTGTCCTGACGGAGCAGCATACGATATTCTGCACGAGAGGTAAACATTCGATAAGGTTCATTCGTCCCTTTATTAACGAGGTCATCCACTAAAACTCCTATATAGGCTTCAGATCTCTTGAGGATAAAGGGCTCTTCTTCCTTAATTGCCAGATGGGCATTGATACCAGCGATCAAACCTTGGCAAGCAGCTTCTTCATAGCCCGTAGTACCATTGATCTGACCAGCAAAAAATAAATTTTTAATCTTATGTGTTTCCAATCCCAATGATAACTGTGTCGGAGGGAAATAATCATATTCAATCGCATAGCCTGGTCTGAACATTTTGACCTCTTCAAGACCTGGAATTTTTTTTAATGCTTTGAATTGAGTTTCTTCCGGTAAGGAAGAAGAAAAACCATTGATATAGATTTCACACGTATGCCGACCTTCGGGTTCTATAAAAAGTTGATGTCGTTCTTTATCTGCAAATCGATTGATCTTATCTTCTATCGATGGGCAATAGCGCGGCCCAAGTCCTTGAATGCGACCTGCAAACATAGGACTCTTGTCGAATCCTGTTTTTAGTACTTCATGTACTTCCTGATTGGTGTAGGTGATATGACAGGGCATCTGATCCATAAGAGGAGGTGTATCAGTATACGAAAATTTACCGGGTGGATCATCACCGAGTTGTATTTCCATGCTTTCATATTGTAAGCTTCGACCATCCACTCGAGGAGGTGTACCAGTCTTCATACGACCATGTTCCAATCCCAAAGTAATTAACTGTTCAGTAATGCCCGTTGCAGCTTTTTCCCCAGCACGCCCGCCACCATATTGTTTTTCTCCGATATGTATGATACCATTCAAAAAAGTACCATTGGTCAAAACGACAGCTTTAGCTTCCACTTCCAATCCCATGGAAGTACGCACACCATACACTCTATTGTCTTTCACTAAGATACCACTCGCCATATCTTGCCAAAAATCTATATTGGTATGCGACTCCAACATACTGCGCCATTTTTGTGCAAAATGAGCTCGATCACTCTGTGCCCGCGGACTCCACATCGCAGGTCCTTTGGATCTATTAAGAATACGAAACTGAACCATAGTATGATCTGTCACGATACCGCTATATCCTCCCAATGCATCGATCTCTCGCACGATCTGACCCTTTGCAACACCGCCCATAGCAGGATTACATGACATTTGAGCAATGGTCTGCATATTCATCGTCATAAGCAGCACTTTAGAACCCATATTGGCTGCACCGACTGCAGCTTCACATCCGGCATGGCCGGCACCTACTACTATGACATCGTATCGAGGGAACATAATGGAGGCGCAAAGATAGCTGAAATGAGAGGATTGATCCGTAAAAAATAGATCAACTAGACATCCAATGTAAAGAATGAAATTAACATATTGGCCTTTGAAAAGTTTAGTCTATATTCGTCAACTCTACATATAATGAAAAGGATGAAAAAATGTTTATTGTTAATCTTTTATGCTTTTCTTTCGATCAGTGTGCTCAATGCTCAGTCTGCTGATGAGCAAGCTGTGGCACAAGCTGTAGAAAGACTGCGCCAAGTCATGATCAAACCCGAGCAGGCCATGCTTGAAGATATAGCGGCCGACGAGCTCATGTATATACATAGCAGTGGCACAGTGCGTGATAAGACTGGCTTCATCAATGAATTCATGAAAGGTCAGACCGTATTCACTGCTATCACAATATCAGATCAAGAGATTCGAATTTCAGGCAATATCGCTTTAGTTCGTCATCATCTCCTGGGCGATTCTTTCATGAAACAAATACGCGGAAAAATTGATATTATTATTTTTTTGACCTGGCAAAAGAAAAAAGGGAAGTGGAAACTACTTGGCAGGCAAGCAGCGAAGATTCCTGTGTAATGTAGCATTGATTTTTGATTAATAAATACAAGGCAATTTCTAAAAAAGCATCTATGAAAATTAAAAGCCATTATTTGCTATGTGCGCTGGTTATCATGTCCTGTTCCCATAAAGTCATGGAGTCCGGCGCAAAGCACATCTTATTATTCAATAATAAAGACTTGTCAAACTGGGATGTATATATTGGGCCAGGTCTCGATGCCGAGGGCAAGCATCGTGCGGATGTGCCAGCTCTGGGATTAAATCCGAAACAAAATGTATTTACCGTGGTAGCCGTCGATGATCAGCCCAATAAAAAAGCTATTCATATCACCGGTGAGCGTTTCGGGGGGATTTCAACCAAAGAGGAATATGAAAACTATCATTTCCAATGCAAATTTAAATGGGGTAAGCTTAAATGGCCACCCAAAGACAAAGCCCGTATGGATAGCGGTATCCTTTATCATGCAGTCGGTCCTCATGCTGTTGATTGGGGGTTTTGGATGCGATCGCAAGAGTTGCAGATTCAGGAAAAAGATTGTGGCGACTATTGGGGATTGGATCGTGCCTCATTTGATATTAGAGCTATCAAGAATGACAAAGGTGATTATGTCTATAATCCTAAAGGAGAGATATTGACTTTTAATGTAGATAATCCTACAGGACGACACTGTATCAAAAGCATCGATGCCGAATGGCCCACAGGTGAATGGAATACCATAGATCTATACTGCTTAGGAGGTACGGCAATCCATATGGTCAATGGCAAGGTCAATATGATTTTACTTAATTCCCGACATATTCAAGATGGAGTAGCGACCTCGCTGACTAAAGGCAAGATCCAGATTCAGTCGGAGGGAGCAGAAATATATTATACGGATATGGTAATAGAGAAAATCAATAAGCTACCGGATGGGATCATGGAAAAGTAATTCCTTCACTACTTCTTACCACAATGTTTTTGGTCTTGTAGCGTCGACTTCAGTCGCTGAGGTAATTTAAGCGACTAAATCCGATAGCTATCGGATCGCCTCAACAAGGGGATATGGGATCATGGAAAAGTAATTTCTTGATTACTACTTACCACAATGTTTTGATTATTTTTGAGGACAAGAGATTTCGATCAGCCGTGA
>JAYSTG010000256.1:0-4309 GCA_043719965.1 Saprospiraceae bacterium
AGCTCATTATTATTTGCCTCTTGGAATCCTTTCCAGGTAAATTCACTATCCCGCTGCTCCGGCATAGTTTTGATCAAATAATAACGCAGAGCGTCTTCTTGCCCTGGCCATTCATCCAAGTACTCATGTATCCATACGGCCCAGTTTCGTGAAGTTGATACTTTGTCCCCTTCCAAATTCATAAATTGATTAGCCGGCACGTTAAGCGGAAGGTTGTAACCTCCATGTGCCTTGAGGATCGTAGGAAATATCAAACAATGAAATACAATATTATCTTTCCCTATAAAATGGATGATGGCAGACTCCGGATCCTTCCAGTATTTTTCCCATTCTTGTTGATGCCCTTTAGCCCATTCTTTTGTAGCGCTGATATATCCTATAGGCGCATCTAACCATACATAGAGTTTCTTTCCTTTAGATCCTGGAATTTCCTGAGGTACATCTACTCCCCAGTCCAGGTCTCTGGTCATAGATCGTGGCTCCAGTCCACTATCCAACCATGATTTACATTGACCAAGTACATGAGGTTTCCATTCATCAGGAAGATGGTGCTCCACCCCATTCAATTTTCCAGTTTCTATCCATTCTTTCAACCAATCCTGATGTTTGTTCAACTGGAGATACCAATGCGTAGTTGGCTTTTTTATAGGGATACTCCCACTTAAAGTCGAAATTGGATTGATAAGATCCGTCGGGCTCAAGGTAGATCCACAGCGTTCACATTGATCACCATAAGCACAAGGATTGGCGCATTTAGGGCAAGTGCCAATAATATATCGGTCTGCTATAAATTGACCTATAGTCTCATCGTAATATTGTTGACTTTCTATTTCTTGAAACTCCCCATTTTTATATAAAGTCCTAAAAAAATCTTGACTCGTCTCATGATGGATCTGAGCTGAAGTACGATGGTAGATATCAAATGAAATGCCTATTCGTTCGAAAGTATTTTTGATCTGCTCATGGTATTTATCCACTATGGCAGTCGGCGTGGTTTGTTCCTTTCTAGCCTTTACAGTGATAGCTGCCCCGTGTTCATCTGATCCACATACCCAGACTACTTCTTTACCTGTGAGTCTCAACATCCTCACGAAAATGTCTGCTGAAAGGTATGCCCCCGTCAGATGCCCGATGTGTAAAGGTCCATTAGCATAAGGCAAAGCTGAAGTGATTAAATACCTTTTGATCTCCATGTGCTTAAAAGGCGGCAAAGGTAAGAAATTACAATAAAGATTAATATATCCTTTGAGAAATGGTTTTATCTTTAATCAACTTAAAAATCTTCTTTCCAATAATACTTTAAAGATGACTAAAGAGCGGTTCTTACTTTTTGGAGGATTTCTATTCTTAGTCTATACCGCTTGGCAAAGTGAAGGGTATTACCATTGGGACGAGCATTATCAAATATTGGAATTTGCTCAGTACAAATCAGGACATGCTGTCAAAGAAGGTTTAGCTTGGGAGTTTAGAGATCAAATCCGTCCTGGATTGTTACCCTTCATTGCATATCTTTTCATGTCTACATGTAGAGCTTTACATCTGGTCAATCCTTTTATTATCGCTTTTTTTATACGCTTGTTGTCAGTATTGGTCGGTTTTGGGGTAGTGGTTTCATTAGGAAAATATATTCTTAAAGAGACAGACTCCAACAGGACGCATCAGTTATTTATGATACTATGCTTTTTAATTTGGTTTTCTTCATTTCTACTTGTTCGGTTCTCCTCTGAAAATTGGGGTGGATTTGCTTTTATCGGTGGTTTTATAATGTGGCATCGATCCCGATCCACAAATTCGAAACAAGAGGCCTTATTATTATTTTTTGCTGGTATACTGCTAGGCCTTGCATTTCAATTTAGATACCAGATGGCATTTGCTATCCTAGGTTTCTTGTTATGGATTCTATATTTTACTATTCAGAAGATTAGAACCTTGGGGCTTATATCATTGGGATTGATAGTAGGATTAGCTATAGGATTGCTGGCTGATCATTGGTTGTACGGCAATTGGCAGCTCACCTTTTATTATTACTTTACCAAAAACCTTGTCCAAGGCAAAGCAGCGACATTCGGTGTCTCACCTTGGTGGTATTATTTTACGGAATTGACACGGGTGCTTGGCCCAGGCATAAATATCGTTTTGATCGGCTCAGCATTATTTGGCTTATACCTCAAACGCAACCATCCTTTGACCTGGGCCACCATACCGTTTATAATCGGGCACTCCATCATAGCACATAAAGAGTTGAGATTTATGTTTCCCCTTTTATTTCCGTTTATTTTTTTCATCACCTTTGGGATAGCTGCATTTATTAAGATGATAAAATTCAAGAAATTGGCATGGGCGATAATTAGTCCACTAATTTTGATTAATATAGGCTTATTGTATATCCGGATATCTGCCCCGGCACACTCTTATGTACCTTATTTTAAATTTATGTACAACCAGATGGAATCAAAGCCACCGCGTTTATTATATTATCCTCCTGAGCAATATATGTATGGCCCCCCGTTTTTACGAATGTCCTTTTACAAACCCTTTAACCTTAAACAAATCGTATTGACCGAGGTTGGTCAATTGTCAAGAAGCAACAATTCGGAACCTCGATATTTATTCACAAGTAAAGGATTAAGTTCTGATCAACGCCAATTTGTAGACCGATTAATATTTAAGAATGTAGATTGGGACATGTCTAAAATTAACTATAATGGTTGGCCAAAAAAAAGAGAACACCATTGGAGTATTTTTAGCTTACAGCATCATTAAGTTTCAATGCTGATTAATTTAACCTGGATTTTACTTCAGCTAAAATATTTTAGCCCTACTTATTCCAAATACAATCAGTTAAATTCTAACTATTTTAGACCCGCATAAAGTTTGGATTCCAGTAAAGTTTTGACCATATTGCAAAATTCCAAATCAGGTGTACACATTTTGTTTTATGTAATATGAATTAATCGCAGTATTTTTCAATCTAATACGATTTCTATGGGGGAAAGTAAAGTAAACAAGCCATCCAATCAAAAAGACCTTCAAAAATTTACAAAAGCTCTATTGCAAGATGTAAAGTCACTGGAGTATATGCTGGAACATGATTGGTTTGAAAAGGGTATTCATCGGATCGGAGCAGAACAAGAAATGGTCATCATCGATACAAACACCTATAGGCCGGCTCCTATCAATATCAAAGTCATGCCACATCTTGAGCAATATGAGTGGCTGGATACTGAATTGGCCATGTTCAATCTTGAAACTAATTTCATGCCCAGAGAATTCAAAGGAGATTGCTTTTCTCAGATGTTGGATGAGTCTACGTATCAATTAAAAATTATCCGAGAGGCATTGGAACCATTTGAAGCAGATATACTCTTGGCAGGCATATTGCCAACCATTAGAAAATCTGATCTTGACTATAAATTTCTCACCCCAAAGAAGAGATATTTGGCCCTTATGGAAGCTGTGCGCAAACAATTGGCTACGGACGCCTTCGAATTCCGCCTTAGCGGCATAGACGAATTAATGATTAAACATGATTCTCCTTTATTGGAAGCATGTAACACCAGTTTCCAGGTTCATTTACAAGTTTCACCTAGTCAGTTTGCTAAATTTTATAATGTAAGTCAGGCCTTAGCCGGACCTGTTATGGCTATAGCCGCGAATTCCCCCTTGGTATTCGGAAGAAGATTATGGCATGAATCAAGAATAGCTATGTTTCAACAGGCGTTGGATACCCGCGGATCCCGAGCCAATATGAGGGAGCGCAGTGCAAGAGTACATTTTGGTAGAGACTGGGTGGATGAATCTATACTCGAAATTCATAAAGAGGATATCACCAGATTCAGAGTTCTGCTGGCTGCTGATATTAGTGAAGATTCCCAACAATTGATCCATGATGGTAAAGTGCCAAATTTAAGAGCACTGCAAGTCCACAATTCGACGGTCTATAGATGGAATAGACCTTGCTATGGGATCAGCGAAAATGGCAAGCCTCATCTTCGAATCGAAAATCGAGTTTTCCCCAGTGGGCCTACCACTATCGATGAGATTGCCAATTCAGCTTTTTGGTTAGGTTGTATGATTGGTCTTACTACAGAGGTTGATGATATTCGAAAAAAAGTATTGTTTGCAGATATTTCCGACAATTTCATCAAGAGTGCCCAATTTGGTATCGACTCTAAGTTTAATTGGTTCGATGATCAAAAAATTCCTGCAATAGAACTTATCCTTAAAGAACTTTTACCGCTTGCTCATAAAGGGCTGAAGATTCAGAAAGTCAATTCAGCTGATATAGATAAGTTTTTAGGGATCATCG
>JAYSTG010000257.1:0-4306 GCA_043719965.1 Saprospiraceae bacterium
TATGAAAGGGACTAAAACAGAATCTTCAGGCTGATTTAAAACAAAAACCTTTAAGCCTTCCTTCAAGAGTTGGATCCTAAGCGTAGCCATGACAGCGGATTCTCGTTGCGTAAGGTACCTTCCTGATAAATCGATCAGCATACATCTTCGATCAGATTCAAGCCCCCGGATACCTACTTTACTGGTGTTTAATGCAATTCCACCAAGGGATTTGATAGGGTAGATAAATAATTCAGAGACTATTAGTGCCATAGATTGGCTAAAAATAATGGACTTTTACAAATTTATTGGAATACCTTCAAGGATTGAAAATCCAGTATAGATTTTTTTAAAAAAAATTTGTATTTTCAAGTTTATATAATAACCCAGAAACCCTATAACACAAAAAACTAATGAAACTTTTATGAAATGGGTCACGATCTGGACTACCCCTTCTGATCTCGAAGCCATCCTTGCTCATGATCTTTTAGCTGCTCAGGGTATTCCCAGCCATATCATCAATCAAAAAGATTCATCTTATGTGCTGATAGGTGAGGTACGCATCCGAGTGCCGGATTATGCTGAAGAAGATGCTCGTAAACTATTGACGATCAACGGTTATTTAGAAGACAAGCATTTTTTAAATTAGAAGAAAACACTCAACTTTCTTACGAAGACGAATAATGGCTATCTTTGAAATCAAAGTTTATGACCAGATCTGCTTTATTACCAATATATCCGACAATCTTATCTGCAAAACAAGCAGGCCAAAAAAAAATGGCAGTCTTAATAGATCCTGATAAAGTAAGGCTGGGCAATTTGGATCGTATCATCAAGTCATCGATAGACGCAGGCGTACATTATTTTTTGATAGGAGGAAGTCTTATCGTAAATGATATGTTGGACCATTGTCTGGATATTTTGCGTAAAGCTACTAACATCCCATTGATATTATTTCCAGGCAATTCATTTCAACTCAGTGACAAAGCAGATGCTATTTTATTTCTTTCATTGATATCTGGCCGCAACCCAGATTTATTGATCGGTCATCACGTAATTTCTGCACCCTTTTTAAAATCCAGTTCACTGGAAGTAATTTCCACAGGATATATGCTCATCGATGGAGGTGTAGATACTACTGTCTCTTATATTAGCAATACTAAGCCCATCCCTGCAGATAAGTCTGATATAGCTATGTGTACTGCAATAGCGGGAGAACTACTGGGATTAAAAATGATTTACCTCGAAGCAGGTAGTGGAGCCATCCATCCAGTGCGAGAAGAAATGATAGAACGAGTAGCGCAAGCTGTAGATGTCCCTCTTTGGGTAGGAGGTGGAATTCGAACGCCTGAAAAGGCATTGGCCAATTTAAATGCTGGAGCAGATATTATAGTCATCGGCAACGCAGTTGAAAAAGACCCGGGATTGATCCTCGAGATCGCAGATGTAGTCCATAGCCACAGACTTCAAAAAACCTATTGATATGGCTCTCATCCAAGGCACGGTGATCAAATCTACCGGTAACTGGTATCAGGTAGCATCTCAGAAAGAACTCTATCAATGCAGAATAATTGGAAAATTCAGACTCAATGATAAAGTGCTTACCAACCCTGTAGGTGTAGGTGACGAAGTAGAAATCGAACTCGAAGCCGATGGCAAAGGACTGATCAAAAATATACTCTATAGGAAAAATTATATCACACGACAATCACCTCGCCAAAAACACCATCTTCATTTGCTAGCGGCTAATGTGGATCAAGCAGTATTGGTAGTTACACTGGTAGATCCAAATCTCAAACAAGGATTTATCGATCGGTATTTATTGATGACTGAACCCCAAAATATTCCATGCACTATAGTGGTCAATAAATCAGATTTGTTTGAAGAAGAAGAAGAAGAAAAGTTTGAGGAATTAGAAAAAGTATATAACGATATTGGTCACCCCATGATGAGAGTATCAGCTGTCGAAGGCGAAGGCATTGAATCCCTTAGAATGCTATTGAAAGATAAGATTACATTTGTAGGAGGTCAAAGCGGCGTAGGAAAATCAACATTGATCAATGCAATACAACCTGAATTAGAGCTTCGCACTACAGAAATCTCAAACTATAGCGGTAAAGGAACACATACAACGACTTTTGCTGAAATGCATTCCTTGAATTTCGGAGGAAAAATAATTGATACTCCGGGTATCAAGACTTTATCCTTTAATAATCTGGAAAAAATGGATGTGGCCCATAATTTTAAAGAATTTTTTTTGTTGGCCAAAGAGTGCAAATACGGTGACTGCTACCATCGGAATGAGCCAGGGTGTGCCGTAAAAGCAGGACTGGAAACAGGGAAAGTACATGCTATTCGATATGAAAATTACCTTACTATACTAGAGGATATCGAAGATCAGAATTATTGGGAGAGGCATAAGGAGATGTGAGATGCAAGGGGCAATAGGCAAGGTACAAAGGGAACATGAGACAATGTGCAACTGAGTAACTGAACAATTAGCCATGTTAAAAGAAAAGTGCTCAACTCAGCTATGGAGCAACGTGCAAAGACAATTAGCAACAGAGCAACAGAGCAACAGAACACTGAACAATAAAAAATGATGCGATATCTAATTGCCAATGGAAATTAAGTCAACTAGGCAATTTTTTTAAATAAATTCAAGGAAGGGTATTAACTTTCAATTTTGTAAAAATTTATTGTGATGAAAAAAAACGAAACGCACAATTCTCGTAGAGATTTTCTTAAGCTATCCAGCTCTACTTTCGCTGCAGGTACATTGGGATTTAATGTGATCTCTAATGCTTATCCTAAACATTTATTCAATGCCGATACCCTTAAAGTAGGCATAGTAGGATGCGGCGGTCGAGGGACGGGAGCAGCTGTTCAGGCATTGAAAGCAGATAAAAACATATTCCTCACTGCTATGGCTGATGTGTATGAAGACAGGCTTGAAATAGCTTACCAGGCTTTAATGGATGAGGTGCCTGACAAAATAA
Source organism: Saprospiraceae bacterium (assembly GCA_043719965.1). Classification (GTDB taxonomy): domain Bacteria; phylum Bacteroidota; class Bacteroidia; order Chitinophagales; family Saprospiraceae; genus JADJLQ01. The sequence continues at coordinate 2,979 of JAYSTG010000257.1, forward strand.
AAGTGCCAGACAGCCAACGATTTTTAGGATTTGACGGATATAAAAAAATGCTCCTTACCGATGTGGATGTCATCATATTGGCGACACCTCCCAATTTCAGACCGGCGCATTTGGAAGCTGTGATAGATGCAGGTAAACATGTATTTTTTGAAAAGCCTGTAGCCGTAGATTCACCGGGTATTCGCAGAGTATTAGAAACTGCAAAGAAAGCTAAGGAGAAAAAACTAGGTTTCATGTCCGGATTTTGTTGGCGTCACGATGTACCTAAAACTGATACTTATAAGCGTATCTTGAATGGAGATATCGGTGAAGTACTATCCATGTACAACACCTATAATACTGGTGCCAGCTGGTGGAGGGATACAAAACCTTCCTGGGGGAAATTTAAAAAGGAATTGCGCAACTGGGTGTACTATACCTGGATGTCAGGTGATCACATTACCGAGCAAGCCGTACATAGTCTGGATCTGATGTCCTGGGCCAAAGGTGATATTTTACCAATAAAAGCTTCAGGTCAAGGCGGCCGACAAAGTCGGATAGATCCCGAATTTGGTAATATTTTTGATCATTTCTCGATTACCTATGAATATCCTGATGGAAGTAGAGGATTTCATCAAAGCCGTCAACAGAAAGAAACTTCGGGAGCCTATAGTATTGAATTGTTAGGTACCAAAGGCCGCTGTGACATCAATGTCTGGAATCATCATGAGATAAAAGGCTCGAAGCCCTGGCGATGGGAAAAAGAACACACCGATAAAGACAAACCCAATATGTATCAAGAAGAGCACGATCGGCTTTTTGCGTCGATTCGTAAAGGGGACCCTTTCAACGATGGTATACGCAGTGCCAATAGTACTTTTCTCGCTATCTGGGGTAGAATGGTTGCATACACCGGTAAAGATTTGACCTATACAGAGGCGATTAATTCTACTGAATCCTTGGCTCCGCCAGACGATGCCTATTCATGGGACCTGGATTGGAAGACCAAGGAAATCGCCAAACCCGGATTTACTAAATTCATATAAAACCAGATAATGATTATTTATAAGCGTAGAGATTTTTTAAAGCATACTGCGATGACTTCTGTGGCGTTATCATTTCCATTTCCAATGCATTCAGGTTTAGACCAGCCTATTACCAAAAAGGCATTGAAATATAGTATGATCAAAGAAGACATCTCTTTATTGGATAAATTTAAACTGATCAAGGAATTGGGTTATCATGGAGTAGAGCTCGATAGCCCTAATAATTTGGATGAAAAGGAAATCCTTTCAGCGAAAGATAAGACTGGCATCGAATTACCTGGCGTGGTCAATTCTATGCATTGG
>JAYSTG010000258.1:0-1705 GCA_043719965.1 Saprospiraceae bacterium
TACGAGTCATCAATAAAGTCATAGAACAAAAAGGAGGTATTGCAGCATGCCTCCATTCTTTTATCCTTGGGCTGGAGCTCCCTATAGCTGGTATCATGAGTAATCTCGATGGACATACCGTAGCTAAATCCTATAGCTTGATCGATCATTTCGTCCGTACAGATCTCAAGTCTCCACTAAGAGCCCCTTTCATGACTTTATCTTTTATGGCTTTGCCTGTGATACCTTCATTGAAGATGACCGACAAAGGATTATTTGATGGTACGAGGTTTGAATGGACTAGTGTGTGGAGTTGATATAGTCAAATATTTCATTACATTAGAGTCCCTTAAAAAAACCTAAGATGACTGCAGCTGCTAAATCAATTTATTTCTTTGGACTCTATCTTTACCTGACGGCCATTACCTTAATATTTGTTCCTAATATTTTTTTGGTTATGCTTCGGCTTCCTGAAGGATAGTTGGAGTATTGGCTTTGGTCCTAGGATATTATTACCATCGGTCATCCAGTCAAAATAATCGTGAGTTCTTTAAGCTGACGATAAATGACAAAGGCGATAAAAACAAAAGCCTGGCGGGTATTGGTTTGATTGATTTGATAGGCGCTGTTTGGACCTTGATGGCTTTGAGGAATAATTAATTTTATTTTTCTGGAGATCATTCTGCCAGCCAGTAAGAGCTGCAATCATTTACTATTAACGACTGGTTTTATAGCGTTTTGTGATCCTCACTATCCACTATCCTTTCATACCATCTTGTCAATCGATCGCTAAGGAAGATTAGATATTTTCTTTAACCTGGTATTTCCAACAAGTTGCAAATAGCACAATTTGAAGTTTCTATTAATCTTTTATTACAACATTACCTAGTACATGAAGTGCATATTGTATGAAAAAACATTTAGTATAACGATGTAGTGATTTAGTTATTTAACAGCGATCAAGGCAATATTTAAATTTTAATGCTGTTTAATTTAATACGCGGTTCCGGATATTAACAAATTAGATTGATCAATTCTAGATATTTATTAACTATTAAAAATCTAAAAAATTATGCGTATTCAATTTAAATTAGCAATGGCTTGTTTATATATATCCATATCTACAATCCGTGCTCAAACCGTCAATGAGTATTATGTTGATGGATCACTGCCCACCAATGGTAATGGCACGGCTGCCAGTCCCTGGAACAAGATTTGGTATTCAGTCAACCGTACACGGGATACTACCAAAGATGAAATAGTCTACATTAAACGCGGAACGTATACGATCGATTCGACGAATTTTCTTACACAACTTTTCATAGGGCCTACTAATGGGGGAGCGAACGGTAAATATTTTACGATGCGCGCTTATCCGGGCGATGAAGGCAAAGTAATAATAGATGGAAGCAAACTTAAGACAAACCCATTCCACCCTAATATGGTCATCGTAAGCGGAGCTAAATATGTTAAAATCCAATACTTAAGATTCAGGAGTCTGAAAAATACAAGCGGTTACGTTTTAAATATACAAAATGCTCAAAATATAGAAATCACCAATTGTGCTTTTGACACATTAAGGTGGACAAATACAGTTGCAGAATATGGTTACCCGACTGTAAACAATGCCAGCAATTTTATTCACGCCGTATATCTGGTTAATAATGTGAATGTCACTTTAGCAAATGATACGCTGCGAAATTCCTCTCCTGGTTGGGGCGAATTT
>JAYSTG010000259.1:0-1705 GCA_043719965.1 Saprospiraceae bacterium
ATTTGAAATAACGATAAAGAGCCCATCCTGAAAATAAAATAATCGAAAGAGAAGCGAATAGGGAAATGTATTCACCATAAGCATATGCTTTCGACCTGAATGTAAATATGATTCGATGTTTGCCAGATGGTATTTTCATACTTCTAAAAGTATAATTAGCCCTCATATGGTCTACTTTGTTCCCATCCATAGTGACTTCCCAGCCTTTATTAGGTCCATACCAAATCTCCGAAAATACTGCCAATTGATCAGACCCAGATTCGGTCTGATATTCCAGCTGATTAGGCAGATACTTTGTCAGTGTGATGGTCCCTTCTCCGCTAGGAGTTAATTGACCTACATCATTTTTATATTCTTCATGAAGAATGACCGTGTTTTTTAAATTTTGTTTGGATAATTCCTTAATCTCCGCATCCGGACTAGCTACCCATTTAATATTTTTTACAAACCAGGCATTACCATAAGCCGCAGCATTGGGGATCACGACTTCTTTACCAGGTTGACCAAAAATAAAATACTTAGTATTCAATGCATTCAACACGGTCAATTTTACGCTCAAAGCTTGAAAAGCAGAGTCATTCAATCCACTATTTAATTTATTTATATTCTGATACAAAGTTTGCCTTTCGGGTTCAATGCAATGATCGATTAAATCCTGATATCGCCTCAGTTTGGCCGGATGATAGCCTCCTATGGTTTTATGAAAATATGAGGTTGAAGCGCTATTATATAAGTCAATGGAATTATCCATGACTCTATAGTTTAAACTTTTGTCTTCCAGGATTTGTTGATCGACTGGTCTGGCAATATGACCACCACTCGACTGTTTTACTCCGAAATCGTCATGTCCCAGATAGCGTCCATTGATCAAGGCGATATCCAAGATCATCAATCCTCCCAATGAGTATATAAATAGAGAATTGCTTATTTTTTTTATGGAATAAACATATAATAATATACCTGCCCCAAGAATATATAACAAAGATCTCAAAGCATCACCTCGCATCATATCCAATCTTAGATCAGCTAAAATTTTAGTTTGAGCATCTGTTCCCTTACTAGTATCCCAAATCGTCGCTCCCATCATCCACACGAATAGGCAGATAAATGTCAATAAACCGACAGACCATTTAAGTGAGGTCATAAATCTTTTACTATCCAATTTTTCTGTAACGAGTTCGTTGACAGTCCAGGCTGCCATGAACGGAATCAGGATAGAGGGTATCACCAATATAGAATTGGGTGTCCTAAACTTATCAAACAGTGGAAAATAATCAAACAATAATTGATTGAGTATAGCAAAATTCTTACCCATTGACATCAATATCGTGAAGAGGATGGATGCCAGGAAACACCATTTGTAATTGGATTTTATATAGAATGAACCGAAAACAAGCAAAACCAAACATACAGCGCCAAAATAAAAAGGACCGCTTGTAAATGGTAAATCACCAAAATAAGTTGAGATCCTGGGATTTTGCTTCGGGGATATATTATGCTTGATCAAGCTTTTTTTCAAAGAAGCATTTGCTGTCGTTTTTTCTCCAGACCCCCCTCCTACTACACCCGGTATCAATCCAGCCATGATATCTCCCCAACCATTGCTCCATTGCATGGCATAGTCCCATTGCAGTCCGCTTTGATTTACTTCAGCTCCAGTTGTGGAAGAAGCTTGGAGTACACTACCCCCCCTCATCGAATCTTT
>JAYSTG010000260.1:0-4297 GCA_043719965.1 Saprospiraceae bacterium
TTGCCCTATTATTTTCAAAACCATTGAATTTTAATAAAAATGGGCTAAACATCAATGATTTGATAAATTGGGAACGAGTTGTTTTCAATTTTCAATAAATTTTTAAGGTTTAACATTCACGCTGTTTCCTAAAAAAACTCCTTGAGGCAAATCAATGATAAACAGGGTACTTTTACTTTTTCTATTGGGTAAACAAATATATCCATGACCTTTAGCTGAGTAAATATTTGGTAAGGTGATAACAATTTTACTAAGGGTTCTTGATGGATCAGCCACAGTCAGATCAGTCACTTTAGATCCTTTCATTTTTAGCATGGCCATGCCTTGGCTTTCCATTTTCACCTTTTGCCCCATTGCGATCTCCACTTCTCCAGACTTATAAAAAGCTAATTGAACTTGCCCAAGTAAACTATGTTTTACGGCCTGTACATCCTCTGTATTTGAAAGGATTTCTATATTACGGTTATTGACACCAGTTTCATCCAGTTTTTGCTCACTTATATTGGGCACCACTATGTATTCATACCCCGGACTTTTCTCCATTTTTCGTTTTCCGTGAATATCCGTTTCGTTTATTTGATCGCCATGGTCAATCCACAGTTTAAAAATATCAGTGCTTATTAATTCTTTACTTATGTTTTTTTGGTCGGTAATATCTGACCAGCGTCCGGTTTCGGTTTGATTGGAAATATGGATGGTAGTGGGTTTAGGGAAAATGTATCCAATCTTATCCTGATATACCCATTTAACGTTTTCGACAACTCTGCTGCCTGTGGGCAACACTTTATATTCTCCGTTTTGCATGATGCTTACCTCACTTTTGAGCAAGACTTGATTAATAGTGGTAACTATTGGTAAAGGCTTTTTGGGTTTGATTCCCGTACCAAGACACACATACTCTTCATCAAAAAAGAACCAAGATTTTTTGGCTTCCAGCAAATCATGAGGACTTTTAAAATCAAAGGCTACTGCACCGTACAGTCCATCCGAGACTGCACCTACGAAATTGGTCAAGCCTTCTTTTTGAATTTCTTCAGGGCTTGGAAGTGCAGGCTTCTGCATTATAGTTGTGCCAGAAATCTTTTGCCAATCATAGGCCGCCCATATGTTGAGGTATTCATCACCTTTCAATACTAAATAATTTGTACCATCGGCTCTATGGTGTGTTGGCTTTCCGGGGCCATTATAAGGTACTTCCATGTTTCTATTTCGGGTCGAAAACATTCTAACGCTGGTATAAAAACCGGGTCGTTGAAATACAAAATGTTCAGTTTGCCAAAAAAACTTGGCGAACGATTGCGATGGCCTAGCTTCCCCTTTTCTAAGCTTTATGATTTCTTCCAATTCGTTTTTTCGGTAATCAGTACTAATCAACAGTCTTTCAATTTCCAGCGTTCCTTGAGGCTTGAATATAGTTTTCTGGGTAATGGATCTATTTTTTACGGCTACATCTTCATACATTCCATAGGTCATTTGTTTGTAAATACCATCTAAGTAATAATCTACCAACAGATTTATTCTTTCTTTTGGAAACTGATATTTTGTGCCTGCCACATAAAAAGACCATTCGCCATAAGCATTGGCAAACTTACCATATCCGTAAGAGCTTGTATTATTTACTCTATCCGGCCGATGATGAAAACTAAAATCCTGTTGAATACCCCGCTCACCGGTTGAAAATTTCATTTCCTCTACTATGATTTTTATTGTTTTATCAAACTCTTTATCCATACCTAAAAAAAGTATATTTTTAGCTACGAGACCCGCTATTACTATTCTGTCGCCACTTGGTCTGGCACCGGATGCATCCATGTTGGCTCGCAATATCATGGGTTGCGCTTTTTCTATTAAATCTTGAGGTAAATCATTGCCAATGGCAAGCATTAGATTGATCAGATTAGTAGGTGTGGTGATTTGATTATCATGCCAATTGTCGCCTACAAAATCATTTTTTATCCAATACTCTAAGCCCTTAATGATGGCATTTTTTACTTGAACACTCTGATAAAAAGCAGAAGACTGAGTTTTGTAAGCTCTACCCATAGTGGCTAAATCAGCCGTATGTCTGCCATGCGGAAAACTTGCGGTTCTGCTGAGGTCAGTATAATTAATATCATTGAAACTGCCATCTTCGTTTAATTTGGTCAAATTAGATTCCACCAGCTTGTCATCAGGCTTATTATTTAATAGCTCAGAAACTATCCTTCCCTTTATGGTGAGAAGGTCATTTGATTGTGCTTTGCTAAAATGAACCAGGCCCAAAAAAAATAAAGCGAACAACTTTAATTTTTTCATTTTATTAATAGATAGTTTGATATTAAACATACGTATTTATTTTTTTGGAAAGCTTAACTACATCATCTATAGGGATTAGGTGCAGCTGCAATCTTTGAAATTAATTCCAGTACTATGTTTGGATTTTCGTTAGCAACATTTACAGTTTCATATGGATCTGATTTTAAATCATATAATTCGATATATGGTTTTTCGTTTCTGAAATATTGTGTAATCCTGTATCGTTCAGTGCGCATAGAAATACCTTTATTGTAGTAACTATAAGCAACATCATTCTTTGTCTTGTTTGGTTTTTTCATTAAATATTCTAAACTCTTTCCATCCAATTTATCATCAATTGGAATGTTACAAAATTCCATTATAGTAGGATAGATATCAACACTTGCTACTACCGGCTTTTGTATTATTCCTTTTTTCAATTGAGGATGTTTAATAATGAGAGGACTTTTTAGAGCCACATCAAAGCAAGTATGTTTACCCCACACCCGTTGATCGCCGAGGTGCCAACCATGATCGCCCCATAAAACAATAATTGTATTTTCATCTAAGCCTTGAGCTTTGAGTGCATCTAACACTTTACCTATCTGCGCATCGACATAACTCACACAAGCAAAATATCCATGTCGTAATTTTCTGGCATAAGCATCTGAAACGGGTAATTCTAGACTTGGTTTTTCATCAGTTAGTTGATAGGAATTAAACTCTCCCATAGTTTGTAAACTTGCTTTGCTGGAGTTATCGGGTATTCCAGGAGCTTTGGTAAGGGCTATGGTAGACTCGTCATAAAGATCCCAATATTTTTTTGGTGCATTAAAAGGCAAATGCGGTTTAAAAAAACCTACTGCTAATAAAAATGGCTTATTTTGTTTTTTTAATTCTTGCAGTTTTTCAATCGCCAATTTTGCTGTAAGCCCATCTACATAACCCTCGTCTGGCACATCTTCTGCTTCGTAAGGTCTCACTTGTCTTTGGAGCGAAGTTCTGCTGGAGCCATTAGCGTATCCAAAAAAAGCATTATGCCCGGTTTTCCATTTACCTGTATTCAGGATCATTTCATCCCAACTAAGTGGAAGCTCTAAGCGGGCTTTTTCAGGAGATTCGTCATAAGGATATACGCGACCTTCCGGGTAATGGCTTATTTTACCAATACCCACGGTGTGGTAATTATTTTGCTTTAGCAAATGCACAAAAGTTTCGGGAGTATTCGATTTTACAGGCTTTTCAAAAGCATTGGCAGAAGCATCATTCGAAATATTAGATGCATTTCGTGGATACCTGCCGGTAAGTAAAGTATGCCTTGACGCGCCGCAAGTAGGTAAAGCTACAAAGTGATTTTCAAATAATTGTCCTTCCGAAGCCAATCTGTCTATATTGGGGCTAATAATATATGGTTTGCCATAACAACCTAATTCAGGGCGAAGATCATCAATGGTAATAAATAAAATATTGGGTGGTTTGGGTTTATGTTGAAAACTCAAATTGCACCATAAAATTACTATCACTACACGCAATAGGTTTTTTTTCATGTAAATTCAAATATGTTTATCCCTATTTTTATCTTTATTCAAAACTAATCTTAAAACTATGTTTCCCTTTCAATACCGGTGATTTGTGTTTAAGGATAATACGCTGCACCTTTTTGCCCGACCATTTCCTATTAAAACTTTCATATTCCATACCTTCTGTAGAAGGATATTCCGTACTTACATTCCACAGTTTTGGATCATAATGGATAGACAATTTAGCGTCTTCATCAGTTACTACAATTTTTCCGTTTTGAGCAATGTCTACATTGGCGACGGTCATAAAGACTTGTTCCAAAGAAGAGTTTTGATTAATTCGAAAATCATCTGAAAATGTAATGAGTTGCTTGACTTTATCAAAGTCCATTTCACGCTTCCAGTTGACCACTTTTGCATTTTCAGGATATGTTTTAGCGATATCCATCTTTAGTCGTACGTTGTTTCCTGCCTTTTCATATTTTACATCTGTCGCTTCAAAT
>JAYSTG010000027.1:0-5952 GCA_043719965.1 Saprospiraceae bacterium
TGAGCCCAGAATGAATTAATTCGGCTGGTATATGGCGGCGTTTAAGTTGTTGCACCTGGTCATTCATCAATGAAATCAATGGTGAGAAAACCAGACAAATCCCTGGCTTACACATTGCTGGCACTTGAAAACACAACGATTTACCACCCCCTGTGGATAATAGTGCCAAAGTGTCCTGATCTTCTAATATGGATTTGATGATACTTTCCTGGCGAATTCTGAAAGTGTCATAGCCCCAATACTGGTGTAAAATATCATATGGTGACAAGTAGTCCATGAATTTCGCATACAAAGATCAGTTATTTCTGTAAAACCGTTAAAACCTAGGGCAACCTATGGATTTACCACTACCAGAATAAGAAGGTGTAATGGAGTAACTGACCCCCAATTTCATGGAACCATAAAGATCTTTTGCCCCTGTCGGTCCTGCATAGCCTTCCAGACAATCATTCAAACCTTGCACCATTTCGCCTTGAAGGAAGATACCTATGTTTTCATTGATCGGCATTCTAATACCTCCACCTACCGGAATAGAAAGATTCACCACAGGACAAGATCCTTCTGTAAAGACACTATGGATGGTGGTCTTGGTAAATCCTATACCACCGATAAGATACAAGTCGATAGGTTTGGAGGCTATGCGAATAGAAAAAATACTAAAATCTAATGTCAATTGGAGTTCTATGACAGGATATTTAAAAGAGCTAGGAGTACGAAAACCAAGGTTGACAGGATCCAATTCATCATTTCCTGAAAATGAAGTAAAGAACAATGACCCTTTGATTCCAAACCTGTCTGTGATCGGTCGTCGTAAGAATACTCCAAAACCTGCATTAGCTAATATGCTAAAAGTATCATCGAATCTGTAAGAAGGATAGTCTCCGTCTAATAAAGATGCACCTCCCATAGCTCCGACCTGGAAATTTTGAGCAAAAGTCCTATTGCTCATGAATAAAATCGCAATGCAAAATAAATATGTCCTCATTGAAAAAGTAAAAGCAGAGCTAATTTTAAAATTCAAAGTTATCAATTCTAATTTCGAACGTAATTTTTTTTTATTACACTGTGAATTTTATGTTAAAACCTCATAATTATTCTGAGTTTTTGGTCAAATAACGTGTTCTTTGTAGTATGAAATTCAAATCTACTTGGTATATATTATTTTTCTTCATAATATCTATTCCCGTTCGAGCGCAAGAGGATGGATTAGATCTGATCAATTGGCAATTGCAGGGCAGTAAAAATAAAATGCCAGGTACAAATATTGAAGAAACTTACAAAACAATTTTAAAGAATAAACCTGCTCACGAAATCATCGTGGCAGTCATCGATGGAGGCGTTGATATCCAACACGAAGACCTTAGACAAAATATTTGGGTCAATCCCAAGGAAATAGCAAATAATGGAATCGATGATGATAAGAATGGCTACATCGATGATATCTATGGTTGGAATTTTTTAGGTAATAAATCAGGAGAAAATGTACAATATGATACGTATGAAACTACTCGGACACTAGCTCGTTTAAGAAAAAAGTATAAATCTGTTAATACTGCTACCATCCCAAAAGATCAAACTAAAGATTACAACCGATATCTTGAAATCGAAAAAGATATCGAAGGAAAGAAAAAAAATGCCGAAGATCAATGGAAAGACCTGAAAAGGAATGAAGCTATCCTCCTACAAGTGATCGAGGCAGTTCGAACAGAACTTGGCAACCTTCCGCTGAATAGCACCAATATTGAAAAAGTAGATACGAATAAAAGTGTATATGTAAGTGTGGGTACTAAAATTCTAAAGCAAATATTGCAGGAACAACCCTACATCAACTCTTTTGATCAAATCAAGCAGTCAATAAAAGAAGAGTATGGCGCTCCGCGCAGCGATTTGGAAGCAAAATTTTTATATCAATACAATGCTGATTTTGATTCCAGAAAAATTGTTGGAGATCAGTATGAAAATACGGATGAACGATACTATGGAAATAATGATGTGAAAGGCCCTGATGCTTTTCACGGTACGCATGTAGCCGGTATCATCGCTGCCGTGCGAGGAAATGGTCTTGGTATGGATGGCATAGCGGCTCATGTGAAAATAATGGCCCTTCGAGCCGTACCGGATGGGGATGAACATGATAAAGATGTGGCTAATGCCATTCGATATGCTGTAGATAATGGTGCATCTATCATCAACATGAGCTTTGGCAAAGGTGAATCTCCTTTTAAAAAAGCAGTAGACGATGCCATTCGATATGCTGAGAGACATGATGTGCTACTCGTCCATGCAGCAGGCAATGCAGCAGAAGACAATGATGCCAGCCTTCATTATCCAGTAAAAACTTTAAATACTAAGGGATTATTTAGAAAAAAGGAGGTAAAAAATTGGTTGGATGTAGGAGCAGTTTCTTTTTCAATGGATGAAGATATGATTGCGTCGTTCTCCAATTATGGTAAAAAATCTGTGGATATATTTTCTCCCGGTGTCAGAATATATAGCACGGCGCCGGAAAATAAATATGAATTTGCTGATGGTACCAGCATGGCTTCTCCTGTAATGGCAGGGGTAGCAGCCGTCATTAGATCATATTATCCAAGGTTAAGTGCAAAGCAGGTTCGTAAAGCAATCCTCAATAATGGCACCTCATATAATCAAAAAGTGATCAAGCCCGGTTCTGATACGAAGGTTTATCTTCAAGACCTTTGCAAATCAGGATCTTATGTAAATGCTACTAAAGCCTTGGATGCTGCATCGAAAATGAAAGGAACCAAAAATTTTATTGGTATTCCCGTCAAGCCAAAGGCTTAAACCGTTACTGGAAGCTAATTCTATTCTTACATTATATTGTAGCAAATTTATTTTTGCTTTAATGTATGACGATCCACTAAGTAAGATCGATAGATTTCAACTACCTTTGAAGGTTATTCTATGCAGAAACCAGAATGGAGGTATATTGAAAACTTCGCAGACCCTGATCTATTTCAATCAGCCTATGAATGGGTAGAATCAAATGAGGCATCCTTATCCTTGGTACCTGCTGAGGCTGGTTCATTGATTCTCAAAAGCGCAAACCTTGGTGAAGAGGAACTATATACTGAAATTGGTTTTGGTAGAAAATATTTAAGACATGCTTATTGTAGATGTGGAAAAGCAAGTAAAAAGCTTTGTGTACATCTATTAGCAGCTATTATCTTGTACCGAAGGGATGATGATGAAGGTGATAAAAAGTCTAATCCAACCTTCCGGAAAGAGCAAGCTTTGCCTACACGAATCTCCATCCCCGCCATTTTAAACCAAATACCAAAAGATGACTTGGATCGGTTTTTACAACGGTATGCTCGCTCCAATAAACAGTTTGGCCAAGCGCTGAAATTGCACTTTGCCAGTAAAGTGCAGGTAGCATCTCCAGAACAAAAATACCATGACCTGATTAAAAGTATGACTAGGCTCCTACCCAATGCAATGGGTAAAATCGGTCGGCCTTCTTTGCAATCCTTATTCTGGATCAGTGAAGAACTCTTGTTGCAAGTAGATGACTTGATCGCCATGGAAAACTCTATCGAGTCTTTCGCGATATGTCACGAACTCTTATTGAAATACCATTCTATTTATCGAAAGCTGGATATGTATTTTGCTGAATATGAAAAATTCTGGATCCTTTTACATCAACGGTTGAGAAGTATATTGGATCTCACTTTAGCCCCGGATTACCGTGCTCAATTGGAAGATAAATTATTTGAAGTATTCAGCGATCCCGGTTATCCTTTGATCCATTCCCCTCACAATCTTTATGAAGTCCTGTTTTTTAATTCTAACCTAGATAATCGCAAAAAACTTAACGAAGCTCTAATTAAAAAAATAGTTCGCCGCGAACCCAATCCGCTTCCATTGGTTGCTTTAACGAAAACAGCGATGCGAACACAAGATGAAGTATTATTGAAAGAAGCCTTTGATGGCAACAATGAAATCTCCAAATGGATCTCTGCGCTAGATATCTTGGCATCATCCCATCGAGAATATGCTCGTACGCTCGGTCAATGGATCATGGATCAGACCAAGGAAGCATTCTGGAAGTTTAAAGTAATGGATAGAATCTGGCTTTTATATCCTGATGACAAACAATCCATAAAATATGCGCTGGCTTTATTGGGTCATCAGCCGGACGAAAAATATCTCAAGTTTTTATTGGAACGCAAGGTGTTCACTAGCCTCATTATCAAATGTCTTCAAGACTCGGTACACATCAAAAGCAGAAATCTATTGATTGATTTTTATATCGCCAATGGGATGTCATCACCTGCCAAAATATTAATAGAAACCAATCTTTCACTAGATCTGTTAAAAACTTATACGCAAAAGATGTGGGCCCTGGAACCAGAATGGGTAGAGTCTGCATATAAATTGGTATTTACTACCTTCCTTGAAAATCATGTAGGTCCTCCAGCAGCAGTTAAAATACAAAACACACTTTCCTTTCTGCATATGATAAAAGTACATACACTGGCAGAAACCTTGCAAAAATGGCTTAAAAAAACTTTTCAAGACCATACATCGCTCACTGAAAAACTTTATTGAATCATTTTGTCTACCTAATTTAAATACAAAGATTACCTTCAACATTTAGATTTAAATACAATGAAAATTATATCCATTGGTCTTATCGTCCTGCTAGGATGTCTATCGTGTAAATCGTCCGAAAAAAAAGTCGATAACGGAATGCTTCCATCCATAATTCAAGCTGTAATGCATGGCAATCCTGACTGGGATGATCATGCTGTAATGTATGAAGTCAATATCAGGCAATTTACTAAAGAAGGTACATTTAATGCACTGATCGATCATATTGATCGGTTGGATCAAATGGGAGTCGACATACTGTGGCTAATGCCAATATTCCCTATCAGCCCAGAAAAAAGGAAAGGAAGCTTGGGTAGTTATTACAGTGTGAGTGATTTTATGGAGACTAACCCTGAATTTGGGACTAAACAAGATTTTAAAAAATTGGTTGAAAAAGTCCATGCAAATGGGATGAAAATCATTATCGATTGGGTACCTAACCATACCGGATGGGGACATGTGTGGCTCAAGACACATCCTGAATATTATACTCAAGATTCGCTTGGAAATATAATTGATCCTATAGATCCTGGTACTGGCAAGTCTTGGGGATGGACTGATGTAGCTGATCTAAATTATGACAATAAATCGATGCGACAGGCCCATATCGATGCTTTACAATATTGGGTCAGTGATTTTGATGTAGACGGATATCGATTTGATGTCGCCCACAATGTACCAGCTGATTTTTTAAAGTCTGTTTCTGATACCTTGAGAGCCATGAAATCTGTATTGCTTTTGGGTGAAAGTGAAGTCGCTCAATATAGAAATGAAGGATCCTTGGATGTAGACTATGGATGGGAACTCCATCATGTGGTCAATGATATTGCAAAAGGGAAAAAACATGCTTCGGCCATTGATACATTTTTATCCAAAGATCGAATCAAGAATCAAAAAGGTTATCACATTTATTTTACTTCCAACCACGATGAAAATTCATGGCAAGGCACAGAGTTTGAGCGTATGGGAGCTGCTCATAAGGCACTCGCAGTGTTTTCATTTACTTTTGATGGTATGCCCTTAATCTATAACGGGCAAGAAGAACCACTCAAGCGAAGATTGAAATTTTTTGATAAGGATTCTATTCAATGGAAGACTTTTTCGTATGCTCCATTTTACAAAACATTATTCGATTTGAAAGAAACGAATAAGGCTTTGGGTAATGGCTCGTCCGGAGTTCCATTGGAAAAAATAGCCACGCACCCTGATGTATACGCATTTACAAAATCCAATGAAGGTCAATCTGTGGTCGTCATTCTCAATTTATCCAACAAAAAGCAACAAGTGACCTTCAGCAAGGATATATCTTCTATGAAAGAAATATTTACCAATGTGGAA
>JAYSTG010000261.1:0-1698 GCA_043719965.1 Saprospiraceae bacterium
TTTTCCAATGTGAGTGCATTGGACTTTAACCATTCAAGTTCTGGTTTATAGAAAAGGAACACATCATAATTCTTACTTTCACCAATGAAACCAGTTTTCTCATTCATTCCTTTTTCGTCAAATTCTTCGCCTGTGGCCGTATAGAAAAGATAACGAGCAAACTCCTTGAAGCTCGGAAGTTTCTTTCCGCGAAGTAAGCTCTCCATTTCAATAGGGTCGCCCAATTCAAAGTAACTGAATGTGCCGCCCAAGCCTTTTTTAAGATTTTCGTCTTTGGATGTTTTTACTCCTTTGATGACCCTGCGTACCCGCTCGGCTGTTATGGTGTTGGCGTAATCTTCTTGTTCTATTAGAATAAATTTCCTGTTGCCTCCATCTTCTTTGTTAAGTTCTAATACTGCGTGAGCAGTTGTTCCTGATCCTGCAAAACTATCAAGGATAATATCATCGTTGGAAATGAAATAGGAGAAAATTTGTTTTAATAATTGAACAGGCTTAGGATTATCAAATGATTTTTTATTCTCAGGGAAAATGTCCTTCAGGTCATATGAGCCAAGTCTTCCATCAAGTTGAATTACACTTGCTAATTTATCTTCATAATCTTTAGCATATACTTTTAACTCTATAATCTTTGATTCATCTTCCCCGAAGAGTATTTTTTTATTATCCAATAAGTCTTTCATTGTTGATTCTGGGAAACGATAACCCATAAGAGGCTGCTTACAAGGTTTTTTAGTAATAGGATGAATAACATCATATCGATATCCTTCCCTGCCTGGATTGTGAACACTTTGACTGCCCGTGTACACGCCATCTTTATCAATGAATTTATATCTATCTAGCTGACCAAGGAAAATCTTATTTTCTTTAAACCAACTTGTATATGCTTCTTGAAGGTCTTTTTGCTTGCTATTTTCTTTTGTCAACTTCTCTCCAATTTCAATAAGTTTTTCTTTTGAATCAGATATTTTTGATTTCCAAACTGGTTCTAATAATTCTTTGTTCTTTGCATAACATATTATGTATTCGTGTTCTATTGCTACGTTTGACGGATTATTGTCTGTAACATTTTTCCAAACGATTGTACCAACCCAGTTTGATTCTGTGAATAATTCTTCTAGTAAAACCCGTAAATTATACAACTCATTATCGTCACAGGAAACAAACAAAACACCATTTTCACTCAATAATTCCCGAAGTAACTTTAGCCGTGGCATCATCAGGCAAAGCCATTTATCGTGTCTTGTTAAATCCTCCTTATCCACTACTTTACCCAACCAATCTTTTATCATTGGGCTATTCACATTGTCGTTGTAAACCCAGTTTTCATTTCCGGTATTGTAAGGAGGGTCTATGTAAATGCACTTAACTTTGCCGGCATAAGTGGGCAAAAGGGCCTTCAATGCTTTCAGGTTATCGCCTTGCACAATCAGGTTATCATGCAAAGACACGGTGCCTGTCCCGCCATAAGCGGGATCTGTCAAACTTAGTTTCTTTTGAGGCACAAGCTGGTGATACTGCACCGCTAAGTGATGGTTTTGAACGAATGTCTTTCCTTTGAATTGGAGTGTTGGCATGGAATATTTATTGTCCTAAAATGATTTGTTATTGTTTTTCCCGAAGAGTTCAATGGCTTCCTTTGATTTACTGTCACCGTATGCTCCACAATACCACGGAGCTGAGATGTCATACATTATC
>JAYSTG010000262.1:0-1698 GCA_043719965.1 Saprospiraceae bacterium
TAAGAACTATTTTTTGTGAGTATAATTCGATGCTGCCATGCACTATCAAAAACATTCAGATGACGAATTTCAGATTAGTTGATTGCGTACGCACTAATAACTTCATGCTTATAATCGCAGGAACAATCATTCATTTGCTGGTAAGTGGATTAGTTATTTCCTCGCTCATCTTAATTAAGGGAAAGTACGATTTGAGCCTTCTATATGATTTTATACCCTTGTTGCTTTATTCAATAGTTTTCGGGAATATGAATATTTATGTCAAATTTTCTAATTTCCGAACCCATCCTATCTTCCTTTCCATTGTACATTTCGTATTTCTATTGTTGGTATACTTCTTGTCGAAATATTCCGTTCAAATGTATTGGCTGATCACATTTTTCTTTTTGATTGGTATTTTTGCGACTTATAAGATGCTGCAAGACTATGATTAGTGTAAATTCAGTTTATAAAACTTACTCTTCTGGAAGTGAGGTTTTGAGAGGGCTTAGCTTGGTATGTGAAAGAGGAAACATATATACTTTGGTAGGAAAGAACGGCACTGGAAAGAGCACACTCATCAATTCCATGGCTGGGTTAATTCCTGTGAATAAGGGTAAAATTGAAATCATGGGGCAAGAAGTGAATCCTGGCCACAGATCCGCATTGCGGAGTGTAGGATTCGTGTTTGAGGAGCATTCATTGATTGAAAAATTTACTGCTAAAGAACAGCTTGAATTCATTGCCGGCTTGTATAAACTGAAAAACAGTAAGAGTCGAATCGAGTACCTGGTTGAATTGCTGGAGCTGCCGACAGATAGCTCAAAGTATATTGAATCTTATTCGTATGGTACCATATCAAAGATAGCGATAGCATGCGCACTTATTCATTCTCCTGATATCCTAATTTTAGACGAGCCTTTTAGAGGGCTTGATATCCCCACCTCCAATAAGCTTTTTGAATATCTAAAAAAATATGTGGCAGAAGGTAAGTGTGCTTTTATAACAACCCACGAAGTAAATATCATTTCTGAACTTAGTGACTTTGTTCTTATTCTGAACAAAGGACAAATTAGGTCTGTTTTTTCTTTTTCGGAATTAATGGAAAAATCTTCCGTTTACTCTGGTGAAAGAAACCCTCTTGGTACGTTCCTCGAGAGATGCCTTGACTGATGAAAATTCTTAATTAAGATTACAAGACAAATAGATGCTCCTTTTTCATATTATTTTAATTGCATCCTTTATCGTCATAACACTTTACAGAATGTGGCTGAATGCGCAGATCTACAGAATTATGTATGATTTTCATGAGCCGATAGATCCAAAAGCTAAAAATATGAGCGCTCAGGAGATTAATAGAATGAATGAGTCCAGTTTAATAATTCTGTTTTGTTTTTTTACATTTTTTTGGTTTGGCTATAAGGCTTTATACAAATCTTACCAGGTTAAAAGTAATATCATGATGGCGTTGTCAATCATGGTGATAGTAATTTTCGTGTACTTAGTGCTGAATGAAAATTTAGGATAAGTTCTCAACTTATATTAATTCAGCCTAAATCTATATCCACTCTATGTTGCACGGAATTTACAAAGAACACATGACAAGGCACTGGTTCAGGACCTTTATATTGTTTATGGTACCTTTATCGGGATTGACCTTTTTGAATGATCAAATTTTGTTATATGATGATCTAGTATACCGATTTTATGGTGACAAAG
>JAYSTG010000263.1:0-4282 GCA_043719965.1 Saprospiraceae bacterium
TCTGTCCCTTCTAATATAAAAGATACACAAGAAGAGGTATTTACGTATTACAACGACAAGAGAGAAACTATCCTCACCTCAAATACCTTTGCAATATAGATTATGCCTAATTGGGTACAGGTCTTATCTGAAATATCAGATGTCTCTAATTACGGTCGATCCGCTCTTGATATTGTAAGACGAAAATATTTAAAATCAGTTCACGAAATTACTAAAAGAAATGTAATCGCTTATTATTCAGGCTGGTTAACAAACCCCCGTCATCCTTCAATCTCAGTAAATGATAAGGATCTTTCTGGATTTATGCTTAACATTCATGAATTAGATAGAGCATTGGGGCTTGATTTAATCTTACATACACCAAGAGGGGATCTTACTGCCACAGAAGCAATAGTGTCCTACCTGAAGTCTATGTTTGGCAACAATATAAGAGCCATTGTGCCACAACTTTCTATGAGTGCAGGAACGTTAATTGCTCTATCATGTAAAGAAATAATGATGGGTAAGCATTCTAGTTTAGGTCCAATTGATCCACAAATTGGAGGCTTTGATTGTCAAGCAATTATTGATGAATTTAAAAAGGCTAAAGAAGAAATTTCTCAAGATCCTAATCTGGCAAATGTTTGGCAATTCATACTTAGGAAGTATGAACCTACACTTTTAGTCGCTTGTCAGAATGCGATTGTAATGTCCGATAAGTTAGCTACAAATTGGCTTACTGAAAATATGTGTAATGGTGATACTGAAAAAGCAAATACCATACTAAAGCATTTTTCAAGCCACGTTGACACGTTTACTCATTCTAGGCATATATCCATGGAAAAGTGTGTTGATCTAACCGTGAGAATAATACCCCTTGAAGATAAAGACAATAAAGAGTTACAAGATGCTGTTTTGACTACTCACCATGCTTTTATGCATACATTTCAAAACACAGGCGCAATAAAAATAATCGAAAACCATATTGGCGTAGCTTACATAGAACATTTTAAAGAAGGAACTTAAATATCTTTTTAAAATTATTTTATAATTCATTATATAGATAATTGGCAAGGGCATTCTGATAGATACAGGTAGTCAGATATCCATCCCCGAATGTTATCAACTGATAATGAGACTAGGAATCTAGCATTTTTTTATTTACACTTTAATATGATTGAAATCATAGACTGCCCGGTATTAAATGAAGTTCAGCTCGATGAGCTTCATTTGCTATTGAGACAACTTAATGAGGATTGTCCAACAATCACAGATCATTGGCTTCAATCCCTTCTTGGAAACCCATAGATAAATCTTTGGATAGCAAATGATGGCCATAAAATTATAGGATGTATCACCCTAGCTTGGTACCCAATACCCACTGGGAATCTCGCCTGGATAGAGGATGTGGTTGTCCATCAAGATTACCGTGGTCAAAAAATCGGTGAGAAATTGGTCCTGCATGCGATCGATGAAGCCAGGCTTGTTGGGATTAACGAAAATAGATCTCTCCTCACGCCCGGATCGAATAGCTGCCAACAATCTATATCAAAAACTTGGGTTCAAAAAAAGAGAAACGAACTGTTATCGGCTGTATATAAAGGATTTGAAATAAAAAAGCCCGATCAAATAGATCAGGCCATCATTCAGAAATCTGAATTAATATTTTATTCTTCGGTTTTCACCTCGGGCTTTTTGAATTTCTTATTGAATTTGTCGATACGACCAGCGGTATCTACAAATTTCATCTTTCCGGTAAAGAAAGGATGTGATTTGTTAGAGATTTCCAACTTGATCAATGGATATTCTTTACCATCTTCCCATACGATAGAGTCCTTGGTCGGAGTACAGGAACGACTCAAAAACCCTTCATTAGCTGAATAGTCTTTGAATACGACCATTCGATAGTTTGAAGGATGAATATCTTTTTTCATGACGCTTATAAAATTTTGGAGTGCAAATGTAGCAATTTAATAGGAAAAGTCCAAAGGATTTTATTCAAAGAATGCAAAGTTTAGGTGTAGCCCCTTTCTGACGATCATTCGACAATATAAAGCGGTGTCTAATATGTCCAAAATTTTAATATAACACTATTTAAATCAATCTAATACATATAAATATTATCATAATAATTTTTCCAGCACCCACCTGACGATCGCATCACAATACATTTCATTGAATTCGAAGATATCATCAGGTGCATAATGAGATTGCAGGTTTTCTTTGATCAGTGCTTTTGCCCGATTGAGCCTTACTTTGACATTATTTTCTGAGATCCCAAGGATGACTGCAGTCTCCGCCACGTTGTGGTGGTTTAATTCGCGCAGGGTGAAGACCATTCGATAAGTCTCTGGAATTTGTTGAATAGCCCGCTCGATGAGTTGGCCCAATTCTTTACGTAACAATTTTTGCTCTACATTCTGTCCATTTTGTATCGGAATCACTTCAGGATCAGATGTGCTAGGATGAGCACTGGCTAACCTTCTGGTCACTACATATTTATGTTTGGCTTTATAACATTGATTGAGCATGATCCTAGTCAGCCAAGTCTTAAATGAAGCCTCTGATCGGTACCCATGAAGATGAAGGAATGCATTTAAATACGTATTCTGCATGAGATCTTCAGAGTCTTCATGACTATAACCATAGGATCTGCTGATCTTATATAAGTAAGGATTGTATCTGCGAACGAGGATTTCGTAGAGCGGTTGCTCTCCATCTCTGATTCGAACGATGATCTCTTCATCACTGTATTGTTTGAAGGCAATTTTAGAGGCCGTATAGATCATGGCTCTACCCCGATTTTATATTTTAATATCAATTGACCTCCGAGATAATTGCCCACGATCATCAGGGCTACTAATACCACTTTAAGGATAATCAGACTAACACGATCTTCAGTGAGATCCGGCAAAGTCTTCGCCTGAGCTAGTGCCAACCAAGTGAATCCTATCAACACGATAGTATTAATTCCCCCATGCCTCAAGACTTTTATCATCAACTCCTCTCTTTTTTTATAGACACCGATCAGATCCATGAGCCCAAATATCATAGCCAACCAGCCTAAAACACACCCCATAATCAACACAAAAAACCCTGATTTGACGAGATCTATCGAAAAAGTGTATTTACCTATAATCGTAAATAACACGTGGATAGGAAATAATGCCGATGGAAAATGGATCAGCATGATATGAATAGGATGACCAAAGATTTTCATGATCCGTAAAGATCTAGAAAAATACGAAAGTGAGTAATAAGGTAAAAGCAGTCAATGCTACCAGAGCATGGATTAACGCAAGCGCAACCGGACTTGATTTTTTCTTCATATCCTGGAAAAACATATAAAACCCGGCTAACGCGGCGGTTAGAAATAAGATCAAACTTGTTTTGGGAAAATGTTCAGGGTGTTGAATGGAATAATACGATAACATACTGAGTCCTGCAGCGGCAAACAGGCCATGAGTATATACTACTGCTCTAGAGGCCTCTTTTTTTGTCAACCATTTGATCAAAATCAATAATCCGGTGACCGCAGCCAACACAAATAATATTACAGTACTGTTTAACATAATTGTTTAGGTTTTAAAGAATAGAGGCTAAATGGTTGGAAAGGTTACACAGAACTTCAACAATTTTATAAGTAAATACAGAGTATAATCACAATGCATAGTGAAAGATTAATTAAAAAAAATGAACCTTTGCGAACCTTCCGTTCTTAGAGTGCTAAACTGCATCAAAGTTCAAATTACTCTTTTCGATTCTAGTGTACTTCGCTTCGATCAAGGCTAGCTTATGAACATATCTCTTTGCGATCTTAGCGCCCTTAGCGGGCTGAAACGAACTTTTTTTGCGATAAAAATCACCATCCAGGAAAAAATGCATCTTCTACGTGGTCGATCTTGTGATTCCCATTTTTATCCAAAACCACACTGATGATATCAAACCTGAACTTCCATTCATAGCCTGCTTCCGCCATATAAACATTGGCGGCATCCATCATCAGTTCTTCTTTTTTAGGGGTCACAAACTCAGCGGGCTCCCCATAATAGGTATAGCTCCGGGTCTTTACTTCTATAAAGATGAGGTGATCATCATTTTTGCAAACGATGTCGATTTCAGCTTTAGAGAATCGCCAATTTTGGTGTAAAATAATGTAGCCTTTGTTCAGCAAAAAAGCTGCTGCCAGCGCTTCCCCTTGGGTTCCAATATCCAGATTCTTGGCCATTATAGCCAACTAACTTATTACTTTTGCGGCAATTATTGATAAAATATGCTAGCCAATATAAATCCGACCACAACT
>JAYSTG010000264.1:0-1698 GCA_043719965.1 Saprospiraceae bacterium
TTAGCCTTGCCTTTATTTTATTCAACCCGTAAGCTGACTTAGCCTGACCAAATTTACCTTCTATTGGATTTCTATCTCCCGGTCTTAAGTGAATTGGCACTGCCGGTGGTCTTCCTAGCGGCTTGGCCGCCAGTTGTATTCCAAGTCCCTTGAGAAACGACCGATTATTCGTTGTCCAATATATTTTATCAGCCAGTACTATTTCTGGATAAATACCAAATCTTCTTTTATACTCTTTTACACTATTTGTAAGACTACCACATTCGTTAAACGCATCCCAGGATATTACATCCAAAAAGGCACACCCATTTATTAACCCTACTTGCAGCTTTGACCCAAATTCTGTTTTTACCGCTGCCTTTCCTGTAACCATTGGTCTGACATGGGGTTGGTGTATATTGGTTATCCTACCATCCACCATATGCTTATTCTCTTTATACATCTCTAATTGCTGTTCGTATAAAGTTTTAGTAACAAAATAATACTTTAATTGATGCTTATTAAATCTTAGTTGTTTATTCTTGTCTAATAAGCTATCGATTAATCTATGATTCCTGGCCAGATATTGCAGTTGTTGCTTAATGGCTTTTCTAATTTCTTTGGATGATTTGCGCTTTTTCTTGGCTACATTTAAATATTCTTTTTGTGCTTTCTCTCTATAAGTACGTGGTCTTTCTGTGTCGTCTAACTTTACACATATATAATCAATTAACTCGTCAGTCTTTACTCTTGATTGGTTTAATAAATCCAAATCGGTCGGAAATTTAATAGCTTGAGGAGCTATAGTAGCGTCCATAAGGAACTGCCCACCATGAGTTTGTTTCTGTTTACCAGTTGTTGCAACAATTTCTATGTCACTTTCAGTTTTTGTATTTTCATCTTCATCAGGAGATAATGGTTTCTGTATTTCACCGTCCTCATCACTATTGGTAGTAGTCTGCTGTTCCTTTGCTCCTTTTTGTTCCGTGTTAATTTCATCTCCAAAAATTGCTGCATATGGAATTACTACACTTTCATTTATTTGATTCAATACATCTGCACTTAACCTCTTTCTTATCTGTACGAATAAGGAGGCATCAAATGGTGCTTCGTGGGTGAAGCTGCTATATCCTACAAAATATTGCAAATACAAATTCTCTTTTATTTGCTCCATCACTTCGCGGTCACTTATTACTAACATGTGCTTTATAATAACTGATCCTATTATCACTCTCGCATTTATACCTTCTGCTCCAGTATTGTGATTATGCATTTGTTTTCGATATATCCCTGCTAACACATCCCAGGGTATCACTTTGGATAATACGACCCAACGGTTATTCGCATCTAGCTTTTGATCAAATGGGCTTTCAAACCCCTCGATTACTAGTTGTTTTTCACTGATATATCTCTGCTTTGTAGCTCGAATTTTCACAGCTCTTGGGTTTGGCGGACCTTCAAATCCTTCAAGGACTTGTTGAGTCACTCCTTCTTTGACCTCATTAGCCGCATGCGTTTTTAATGAATTT
Source organism: Saprospiraceae bacterium (assembly GCA_043719965.1). Classification (GTDB taxonomy): domain Bacteria; phylum Bacteroidota; class Bacteroidia; order Chitinophagales; family Saprospiraceae; genus JADJLQ01. Next base: position 1,509 of record JAYSTG010000264.1, read on the forward strand.
GCCATTTTTCCTTGTACTTACCGTACAAGTTACAAAATCAACTTGTTATATTACAGCATTTTATATATGCTTTTTATCATTTCAGCAAGCCCTACTTAAGCTACCCTCCCAAAATTATTTTCTAATTCTTTAAGTTGCTCTTTTGTCATAAAATATTTTTTTATTCGTAGTCTAAATTTAATAAATATAC
>JAYSTG010000265.1:0-1696 GCA_043719965.1 Saprospiraceae bacterium
CAATCACCTGTCGCATAAATAAATATAATGCTGCGGCCACCCAGATAGGCCATGAAGATTTGATCAGGTCTGCAATAGATGTAGACCTAAAAAAGTAAAAAGTAATAGGACCAACTAAAACTAAAGGAAGGGCTGATTCTTTGGAAAAAAAAGCTACACAAGCTGCAAGTATCAAATAGATTCCATCATATTTGGTTTTGGAAGTTTTCAAGACCAAGATCAAAGTCGCTATAATGCCAAGTAAGCCCATGATTTCATCTCTGCTCTTGATATTAGCCACCACCTCCACATGCAATGGATGAACTGCGTAGATTAATGCCATACTAATAGGCACCCAGCTTGGTAGTTGTTTGAATAACAGCAGTAGTAATAAAGTCACCAATCCGCAAACTATGCTATAATATAATACTTGAAAAAAGTGATATCCGCCAGGGTTTTTACCAAACAATTCATATTCTATTGCAAACTGACTGATAGATAGCGGTCGGTAATTGGATTCTTTTTCGCCATTCACGCCTTCCAGATTGACTGTAGAAAATATTTTAGGAATTGCATTTACACCTTCATGAACAAAATTATTATTCACCAAGACTAGGGGATCATCAAATGTAAAATCATATCTTATCGTATCCAAATTGATGACAAAAGCAAATAACCCTACTAGCATGGGCCATTTAAACCGGGTAAACCAATTAGATGGAGGGTCATGCTTTGTAATAGTCACAAAAGGTGATTTCATAAAAAAGTAAAGCTATACAATTTTAAAGATTATTTTGGTCGGTCAAATTAAAAGTATAAAGGATCAAAATCATTAAAGATTTATGGTAGATACTTGATTGAAAATCTTAATTTTGAACTCTTAATTTTTCTTCTTCTTCTTTAATTAACTTTATGAAAAAAATTATATTCTTATTCCTTACGCTGATTTCAACGACCTATGCACAATCGCCATTCAGCGCTGCTATCATTCCCACTCCAGCGTTTGCGCAAGCTGGCCAAGGATCGTTTAATCTTCAGAAAGGTACCGGTATCACCTTATCCGGTAATATCGGAGATCTCCAGGGACTTGCTGATTTTTTGATAGGTCATCCCCTCACGAAAGGATTAAATCTTACCGTCAGGAACGCGAGTAGCAATGTCATCAAACTGGAACTATTAAAGACTTTGGCTGCAGACTTGGGATCTGAAGGATATAGCCTATCGGTAAACCCTTCGCTCATACACATCAAGGCTAATAAAACGCAAGGGCTATTTTATGGCATTCAATCCTTATTACAATTACTCCCAATAAATGGTAGTGCGCCAATGAAAATCTCTTCTTGTGAGATCAAAGATCAACCACGATTTGGTTGGAGAGGACTGATGCTCGATGTTAGTCGTCATTTTTTTACTGTACCTGAAGTAAAACAATACATCGATGCAATGTCAATGTATAAATTCAATACACTACACTTACATCTTTCGGATGACAATGGTTGGAGGATTGAGATCAAATCATTACCCAAACTGACATCCATCGGTGCATGGCGCGCTGAGCGGGCTGGCACTTTTGGTGATCGTACACCAGTAAAAGAAGGTGAGCCAGCAACCTATGGTGGATTTTATACTCATGAACAAATAAAAGAATTAGTAAAGTACGCAGCATCAAAACACATCACTATAGTTCCTGAAATCGATGTACCAGGGCATTCTATGG
>JAYSTG010000266.1:0-4272 GCA_043719965.1 Saprospiraceae bacterium
AATTCCTGTTTAAAGCCTAACCAATCCAAGTAAAACTCGCGAGCTTTGGCTTCGTCAAATATTCTTAATATGGGCACTATGGCACATGCTTCCATAGACTAAAATAATTTTTTCTGGGTAGGGGTTATTATTTCAAAATCAATATCATTTTTATTGCCTGGTTTTTTACCTCCAGTATCTTCCTTAGGTTTTATACTCATCAGTTTATATTCACTCAAGCGATTGCCCAAGGCTTTCCATCCTTTGACATCGATGAATTCATTGATGCGGAACTCTTTCGTGATTTTTTGATTTTTTGATTTCCAGCTATACTCAATGATAGGATCAATGCCACACTGAGCAAATAATAATTTAGAATCTTTATGGTCGGTTATGAATTTGAATCGAGAGCCAGTAGATGTAGTTTCGATCATAAATCGTTTGACCATGGTCCAACCTTTTTCTCCATCATAGTAGACCACTGCAATAGATTCTTTAGGGTCGAATTTGCCGATCCAGATCATATCTTCCATCACAAATCGTAGACTCATCTCCACAGGATTGAGTTGGTAGCTTCCATCGTTCCACAAGGATAGAATCAAATCACCCGTATCAAAATCACCTATCGCTTTACCTCTACTTTCGGTATTGAGTCTTCCTGTTGCTTCATCTAACCAAATAGCTTGAGCGCCCAACGAACTTTTGCCTTTCTCTAAAAGATCCACTCGTTTCACAGGATATTTTGTCACGGTGATTCCCTTGCTACCTCTACCTTGAATCTCAAGCTCTGCAAAATCGTATTCAAATTGTTTTAATCTGGCTGTAGAGCCTTGAGATAGTTGTATCTGTACTTTTTCTGATTCGCCATTGGGGTTGGCACTGATATAGACGATCTTACTATTCTTATGATCGGTAGCAATAGGGTATTCTTTATCTCTGGTCACTCCGCCGATTTGAAATCGTTTTGCGAAAGCTTTACCGCTATCACCGTCGACATAGATGACATTGAATACTGTACGATCTTCATTCTTTTTCCACACATTGACATAGAGGATATCTTTCCCCATAAAGATTTTATCGCCCATTTTGCGCACCACCATCTTCCCATCTTTTCGGAAAGCAACGATATCGTCAATATCACTGCATTCACAGACGAGGCGAGATTCATCTTTTTTTAAAGCCCAACCTATAAACCCTTCTTTTTCATCCACAAAGAGTTTCGTGTTATTAGCTACGACGGTATGTGCCTGGATATTTTCAAATTGAGTGATGGTAGTCTTGCGGTCTTTGCCTTCACCATATTTTTTGCGTAGATGCTCGAACCAGGCAATCGTGAATTCTACCAGATGTTTGAGGTCATAATGTACTTGCTCCAGATTCTTTTCTGTATCTTGAATAAGCTCATCTGCCTTAAAGGTGTTGTATTTTGAGATTCTTTTGATTCGAATTTCGGTGAGTTTGGTTACATCTTCATCTGTAATGTCTCTGTAGAGTCTTATCCTTTTATCTTTGGCCGCAATTTTTTCAGAGGGAGTGCTTACATACTTACGTAATTCAGTGTGAATAGTTTCTACTACTTCTTCCCAACTTTCGCACTCTTCGATTTCATGATAAATTCTTTTTTCGATAAATATTTTTTCAAGATTAGCATAGTGCCAGAGCTCATTGAGTTCTCCTCTTTTGATTTCTAGCTCTTGTTTTAATAGCTTTTTCGTAGAATCTACAGTTGCTTTGAGAATATCAGCGATTGTCAGGAAGTGAGGTTTTTTATTGACGATCACACAGGCATTAGGAGAAATGGATAATTGACAATCCGTGAAAGCATAAAGTGCATCGATCGTCACATCGGGAGATACACCAGGCTGGAGTTCAATAGCGATTTCTACCTCAGCTGCTGTATTATCAATGACTCTTTTAATTTTTATTTTACCTTTTTCATTGGCTTTGAGTATACTTTCGATTAAGGACGAAGTCGTTGTGCCAAACGGGATTTCTGTGATGATGAGGTTTTTTTTATCTAAGGCTTCGATTTTGGCCCTGATCTTCACTTTACCTCCGCGCTGACCGTCATTATATTCATCGATATCGATGCTTCCGGCGGTCTGAAAATCTGGATATAGTTTAAACCGCTTACCTTCAAGATATTTGATGGAAGCATCGATGATCTCATTAAAATTGTGCGGTAATATTTTAGTTGACAATCCTACTGCTATGCCTTCAACCCCTTGAGCGATGAGGATCGGAAATTTTGCTGGCAAAGTCACCGGCTCTTTTCTTCGACCGTCGTAGGACAAAAGCCAGGATGTCGTCTTAGGATTGAACATCACCTCCAAGGCAAACTTGGTCAATCGGGCTTCAATATACCTTGGAGCTGCTGCGGATGCACCAGTACGAGCGTCACCCCAGTTCCCTTGAGTATCTATGAGCAATTCCATCTGACCTAGATGTACCATTGCATCTCGTATGGCAGCATCGCCATGAGGATGATATTGCATGGTATGACCGATGACATTGGCTACTTTATTATATCGACCGTCATCGATCTCATAGAGTGAGTGTAGTATCCTGCGATGGACAGGCTTGAGCCCATCTTCAATAGCCGGTACTGCGCGCTCGAGGATGACATAGGAAGCATAGTCCAGGAAATATGCTTCATACATATTGTTGAGTGAGGTTATCTTGATGCCTTCGGCGCCATGGGGCACCGGTACTAGAGGAGGATTTTTTTTCTTGGCCATGCTTGAGAGGGAAGTTTTCCGACGCAAACATATTAAAAAAAAATTTAATTTGAAACTTGATTTTACTATGCTTACCTTATTCTATGGAATATTGGACAAAGGTTAAAAAAAGCAAAATAAAGCAGCAAGCTTCCAAAAGTCGTCGTTTTACCTTAACTTGGGTCTATTAAAATCCAAGTGGTCATGGATATATCTATTTCCTTTCAAGCAGAAGAAGACTTCATCAATGCCTGTGCTCGCAATGAACGGTGGGCTCAGAAAAAATTGTATGAAGATTACTATGGGTCCATGATGGGCCTATGTCTCAGATATGCTACCACAGATGAAGATGCCATGGATATACTCCATGAGGGCTTCATCAAAGTGTTTCGGCACATCAGCAAATATCAAGCGGGCACTTCGCTTTCCGCATGGATAAGGCGTATAATGGTCAATACATCTATAGATTACTACCGAAAAGAAAATCGTAGGAGGACGGAGCACATAGACAAGGCTTTTGCGGTCAGCACTGCTGATGTGGATGCGGTGAGTAAGTGTGGAGAGACAGAAATTTTGAAAGCCATACAGCAATTGACCTTCTCCTATCGTTCTGTATTCAACCTCTACGTTTTAGAAGGCTTTTCTCATAGAGAGATCTCCGATCAATTGGGGATCACCGAAAGTACTTCACGGTCGAATCTGGTAAAAGCAAGAATAAAACTTAAAGAGATCTTATTGAGTAAAGGTACAGTGCATGGAGCGTAATGAGTTTGACGATATAATCAAGCAGAAGATAGATCATCCCATAGAACTAGAAGACAAACGGGCCTGGGACTTATTTATGCTCTCTGCCATCGAGAAAGGCCACGAAGAGATCTTCGAAGACCTCACTGCCGATCAGATGGCTCAGGGAGCATTAAAAAATTACACAGTAGATTTTGACCCAGCCAGTTGGGACCTTTTGGCCAAAATGATGGAAGAACAACCTGTATTCGATACGGCATCGATAGATGCAAGATTCGATAAAGAAGTCTCCCATTCATTGTCTGGACTTAAAAGAAAATATGACTCCACATCCTGGCCTCGATTAGCCGCAAGATTAGAAGTTGAGGAACGGTATTTGCGACATTATTACAAAGCGAAATTCGTTGAAGCAATATTATTTATCTTTTTAGTACTGACTTTATTCCAATTTGGACAAACTGAAAAAACAAGATTGGATTTTAAACAAAAAGAAATTATTCATAAGAGTATCCATGAGCCTACTGATATTCCGGTAGCTACTGATTCTCAAAGAAGTCAACATGAGATTAAATCTGGACAAGCATCAGTCAATATGAACACGCCTAGCTTTGAGAATAAAAAATATTCAGATTTTGCAAGTTTGGGAAATACAAAATCCTTTAATCATCCCATCAATTCAAAGCCCGCTAATGTTCAGATAGATAACTTCCAGCCGGAGGATGAAATAATATATGGCCATGAGCCTATTGTAAATCTTCATCGTGGCTTATTTTCGTTTGCATCCTTGCCTAGTCGACCGATTGACCGATCACAAAAGCTAATAATAAATCCA
>JAYSTG010000267.1:0-1689 GCA_043719965.1 Saprospiraceae bacterium
GGCAAACCAGTGACTAAAAGGAGTTAGATATGATGTTGGGGTCTTCAAAAGAAGACCTACTATCTGGACGGCTCAGGCCAAAGATGATCCTCAAAAGATATACGAGTTCCATAGTCCGTTCCTTGGGAAGGAAAAAGCCTACTCTTTAATTGAAAGACTGGTAGAGAAAGTAGACCTCTTACATCAAAGAATACCAGGAGGAACACGTTATATTAGCAACCGGAATTTGGAGATTAATTACCATAAATTAATCGATGGTTATTAACTGATTTTCTATCGTAAGGAAGGGAAAAATATTTTAGTAAATAAAGTGTTTGATGCACGATAGAATCCTGCAAAACTGGAATTATAATTTTACTACCATAAATCCAACACCTTTTCTTTTGACCTGAATAAGTTTACTTTTAGCGGAGACCAAATCTATCCGCTAAGAAACATTCGTTTTTAGTTACCCTTTTATTTATTCTTGTAGAGAGACAATATTTTGCATCCCTACTGGTTAACCATTTCGTGGCAGGCATCTGCACAAGCCGTACAAGTCTCTGCACACGTTTTGCAATGATCGTGGTTGTGTTTATTACATTCTTCCGCACACATGCGGCAGATGGTTTCGCACACGGTTAAATATTCTTCTGCAATTTCAGAATCCCTTTGAACCAGTCGGGCCGCCTGTAAACATATATCGGCACAATCACGGTCAAGTTCGATGCATCGTGCCATCAAAGTGATATTTTCTTCATTGAGACAAGCCGCTTCACACTGTTCACAGGTTAAAGCACATTCAATTAATTTCTGAAGCAATTCTTTATTAGCAAGGTTAGTGTTGTGAGATTTTATCTGGATAGCCATAGTATTATTTGGTTTACTAAAAATGCAAAATAGTTATGCCGATTAAGACAGGGAGGTAAGTGAGTATTAAATTGGACATTTAAAACACAGGGCTTTCATGCAGGCAACCTGCTTGCTAATTATGCAGGGCACGGTGTTTTAGCTTGAATAGAACTATGAGAAAGATACTGTATACAATTTTTTTGGGAAGTGCCTCTTTACTGACGCTTGAAACTTCGGCGCAAAGGATTAAAACTGATAAACAGATTGATAATAATAAGGAGGTTAACACCGCTCAAAAAACACCGGTTAAAATGATTGAATACCTGGTGGGTGATTGGAAAATTGACAAAATTTTAAATGAAAAAAAAGATGTGACAGAAAAAGAAAAAGGGGTTGATCAAACCATAACCTTCAATTCGGAAGCCCGTTATGTCATCCGTTCCGGAAATGATAATATTGATAGTGGATCGTACAGAATGAACGAGCAAATCGGAAGCTTGTATCTGGAAAGTGAGTCGAATGAAAAGCCGCGGGAATGGAAGACAGAATTTATTTCGGGTGGAATGATTCTTACGCTTAAACAAGTTAATCCGCAGCAAGCAAACCTCCGGTATTTTTACATCCGTAATACACCGGCTTCAGCAAAAGAGAATTAATTACCGGCATTGACCCTTCTCTCCATCAGCTCTCTCCAGGTGGTAAGAATAATTTTTTCGTCTTTCAGGAATTTTTTGAATCTGGGATCCATCATGGCTAAAATATCTCCTTTTCGAATGCGACCAGAATTGGCGATGTATCTGAATGTCTCACTGGGTGCAGTGCAATGCATAATTACCATAGAAAGTCCAGGTCTTAACA
>JAYSTG010000268.1:0-1681 GCA_043719965.1 Saprospiraceae bacterium
TTAGATGGACTGTCTACGATAGACACCAATCTTTTAAGCCCGGCAAGATTGGCGAGGATTTGATCTGAGCCATGACTCGTCTGAGACACCGGATCATTAGGATGACAGGCCATACGCACGCCCGCTTTCTCAGCCACAGGGATTACGGCTTTTAAAAAATAAATAAGATTGGCCCAGATTTCATCAGCTTTTCGGATGCCTATTTCAGGTTTGGCCGGAAGATCCTTTACTTTATCAAAATCAAAACCAGTGACCCCTGAACCACCTCTAGCTTCGATCTCATAATAGCCATCTATGAGTCGGTCTACATACCAATTGTATTCCACGTTGGACAAACCACATGCACCAGCTACTTTTAACGATTCAATGATTTTATCTATCTCCCGGTCTCGATTGGGTCTGGCCAAAACAATGTCTGAACCTACCACATACATCAAATTATAAAGACTAAGACCATTTTTTTTAAAACTGTCCATATAACCTCGCAATTCGGACTCAACCCATTGCCCAGGCAGTGCCACGCTGCTGACATAGTTGATCCCTATTTGCTTCAATCGACGCATCGATTTTTCATCGGCATTGACCCGAAGGCCACTGACCATCTTAGGTGTGTGCGGCCCTTCCGAGAGTGGCCATTGGACAGGTTTCTTCGGTTTTGATGAAGGTATTGTAACGCCCACCAATGGCAAAACAGATAGAGCCGTAGAACTTTTTAGGAAATTGCGTCGATTTTTATTCATTGTTTTACAAATTATTCTCCCGAATATAATGATTTTTCCGTCGGTCAGTCCGTATAGTCGAAGATGGCTACTTCCTTGTACTTATCTATATTTATTTTATAGGTAAATACAAATATATCACGTATATCTGTACTTATCTATGTATTTTTGGCAGATAAATACAAATATAATGATAGGCCGAGAAGAACAAATAGCACAAATGAAAGAGACCCTATTACTCCCTAAATCTTCATTTGTGGCCGTGACCGGAAGAAGACGGGTAGGTAAAACATACCTTATAGATCAAGTGTACAAGGGATATTTTTGCCTAACGGCCACAGGTATTCAATCAGGTGATAAAAAAACACAATTGCTAAATGTGGCTGATAAAATAGGTGACTATTTTAAAAATATCTTATCTATATCACCCAATAATTGGCAAGATCTATTCATCTCGCTAAAGAAGGTATTACAAACTCTGCCAAAGAACAGAAAACAAGTAATATTCCTCGATGAAGTGCCTTGGATGAATACCGTCAAATCCGGTTTTATTCAACTCCTTGCACACTTATGGAATGACTATTTATCTAAAGAGAAACATTTTGTGCTAATAGTATGCGGGTCGTCTACATCTTGGATCCATCAAAAGATAATAAGCGATAAAGGTGGATTTCATAATAGATTGACCCATAAAGTTCATTTGGAACCATTTACATTGGCAGAGACAAAGCTGTTTCTTCAATCTAACCGAATCAAATTAACAGATACCGCCATTGCAGAAATATATATGACTATGGGCGGCATCCCATTTTATTTGGAACAGATCCGGCGCGGAGAAAGTCCCAGAGCATCTATAGAAAGAATGTGTTTCAAATCGGGAGGAATTTTAAAAACAGAATATGACAACCTGTATAAAGCTCTTTTTGAGCATCCGGCCTATCATGAATCAATCGTAGCAGTTT
>JAYSTG010000269.1:0-4238 GCA_043719965.1 Saprospiraceae bacterium
TTACTATTTGAATTATGGTATCAGAAGAAATATGGGATTAGAATTTATGATATGGCTGACACGATCACCAATGCAGCCTGTGGACTCAGTGACAGAGTATTTAATATTTTTTTAGATACTTTCCAATTTATAATATGGTCTAAACTCTATGGCCGTGTGTCGGTTTTGAATATTCCATATTCAGTAGCATCGTGGCTTCTATGCTTAGTAGTAGTAGATTTTATCTGGTATTGGTATCATAGATTAGGTCACGAAGTTCGGTTGTTTTGGGCTGTTCACAGCTTACATCATCAAAGTGAACAATTTAATATCTCGGTTGGATTCAGGATTTCAATTTTTCAATCTATGCTTCGAGGGGTATTTTGGCTTATATTACCAATTATAGGATTTCACCCGGATTTGATTTTAACTGTACTTGTATTTCATGGTTTTTACCAATTGCCGCTACATACCAGAGCTAATCCAAAACTTGGGTTTTTGGAGTATATTTTTGTGACTCCAAGCGCTCATCGAGTATATCATGGAATCAATGAACAATATCTGGATAAAAATTATGGAGGTATATTTATTTTCTGGGATCGGCTCTTCGGTACATTTGCTCAGGAACAAGAGGAAGTGGTGTATGGCATTACGGATAGAACAGGAACATTAAGTTTTTTCCAAGCCCATCTCTATGGTTTTCGTCAGCTTATAGTGCCTAAAAATTTTAAAATGGAATGGCAAGAAAAATGGAGATATCTATTTTCTAAACCATCCTATGGTCCAGTAGGGTCACCTTTGAAATATAAACCGGAGGTGCAACAATTCGAAATCAAATCTGAATTGTTTGGGTATGTACTATTGCAAATGATCATGGCGAGTATCATTACATTTTTCTTTATTCTTAATCGAAACATATTGAGCGTTGAAATTAAATCTGCTTTAGTTTTTTTCATAGGCTGGACTTTAGTGAGCACTACGTTAAGGTTAACGCATATTACCAAAATGCTTTTACTGAATGAGTTGACCAGAAATATCGGAATAGCTGCTTTCTTATCGATGTTACTTTATAAAGATTTTGCGACTTTGTATTTTGCTTTCCCTTCATTAGTCTGTATCTTGTTATCTTTGATCTATCTACCTAAACGATCAATATAATTGTGATGATGGATAGATTGGGTTATACGCTGCTGATTTTTCTTTTTATATCCATTTATATTAAAAGTTATGGCGAGAGTGTAATTACCATCTCAGATCTAAACCCTACGGTCACCCCTCGTACGGATTTGTTTTATTATGAAGATAAATACTCCTCTTGCTCTCCAACAGACGCGCTACAAAAAGAGTTTTTACCATTGAAAGAAGGCAATGCAAATTTTGGGTTAAGTAGGTCTTCTTATTGGCTGAAATTTAGAGTAAAAAATGAGGCTAGTGTCGATCGATTAGCGCTCAAAATCAGTTACCCCCTATTAGATTCCATCGATCTATACATTATGAAAGATGGACTTCCTATCATTCATAAAAGAAATGGATTTAAGTTTAATTTGACTCTTTCAGAACTTATATACCCCGTTTTTATTTTTTACTTACCGATTCCTACCAATAGTGAGTCTGAACTCTTGATCAGAGTCAGGACACATAGTTCTTTCCAAATACCCATAGAAATCGCTACTGAATCCAGTTTTATACAGTCCGGCGCTGATGTAAGTATCCTTCAGGGCATTTATTATGGCATTCTCTTAGTGATGATTTTTTACAATTTGTTCATCTTTTTTTCATTGAAAGAAATCGTTTATATTTATTACTCGGTCTGTATCTTTTTCAGTTTATTTTTTTTTATTATTTTCTATGGCCATGCGCGATATGTTTTTTGGCCGGATGATATAGCATGGAATCAGCATTCTATGAAAGTGGTCATGGGATTGTTGAGTGCGAGTAGCTCAGCTTTTGCTATAGTTTTTCTGGAGTTGAAAAATTTTGCAAAATGGTTGTTTTATACTATGCGTGGCATCATGATCTTTGGCATATTTTTAGCGATAGCCAATTTTTTTATGGACTTACACGTAGTCAACTTATTGGTTACCCTACTGTTACTTTTTAATGCAATATTCATGTTGATTTCAGGAGTAGTATCGTGGGCCAGGGGTAACCGGGCTGCAAGATTATTTGTTTTGGCTTGGACAGCCTATTTAGCTGGCGCTTTATTACTCATTCTTCGCAATCTTGGTATCCTCCCTTCCAATTTACTCACATCTAATTTTGCTAGTATTGGCTCATCGCTTGAAGTCATCCTGCTTTCTTTGGCTTTAGCTGATAAATACAGGATCATTAGAGCGGAAAAAGAAAAAGCACAGGATGCACTTTTAGAAGTTCAAAAAAATGTAAATGTCACACTGGATCATAAAGTCAAGGAACGAACTCAACAGTTGCAAACTGAAACCGAAAAGACCGAAACCTTATTGCTTAATATTCTACCCGCCCAAGTAGCCACTGAATTGAAAAATTCGGGAAAATATATAGCCCGACGACATGAAAATGTGTCCGTTTTGTTTACTGATTTTGTAAATTTTAGTCAGATCAGTGAAACAATGTTGCCGGAGCTGCTGGTATCTGAGTTGGATACTTATTTTAAAAAATTTGATGAAATTATTACTCAATTGGGAATTGAAAAAATAAAGACAATTGGGGATGCCTATTTGTGTGTAGCAGGATTACACAATAATAAAGACCATGCAATACAAGTGTGTCATGCTGCTATCATGATCAAGGAATATATGGAATCAGTAAATGCTCAAAAAAAGGACGGAGAATCCAAATTTGAATTGCGCATAGGAATACATAGCGGTAATCTAGTAGCTGGGGTAGTAGGGACTAAAAAATTTGCTTATGACATTTGGGGAGATACTGTGAATATTGCAGCAAGAATGGAGCAACATGGCGTACCAGGACAAATCAATATTAGCAGTGACACCTTCGAATTGGTCAAAAATTACTTTGAAGTTATTCCTAGAGGGTCCTTGCCAATTAAAAACAAGGGCGAAGTGAAAATGTACTTTTTGGAAAATGAAATTTCGAAATATGAAAGAGATAATTGATCAGCTTTATTTATTTAAGTTTGATCTTCTTAGCCTCATTCCATAATGCATCCATTTCTTCCAAACTCATGTCAGTTAATGGTTTTGGCGCATGCGCTTCAATATAATCGAATCGAAATTTAAATTTTTTATTGACGCGTTCCAAAGCTGTTTCAGCTTCGACCCCGATAAACCGGCCATAATTGATAAGTGCAAATAGCACATCACCAAACTCTTCTTCGATATGAGCTTGATCGTGTTTTTCATGGATGCTCTCCTTTAGTTCTCCGATTTCTTCTTCGACTTTTGCCCAGACTTGGTCGGCATGATCCCATTCAAAACCTACTTGCTTGGTTTTTTCTTGCATTCGATAGGCTTTGACCATTGCCGGAAGACATAAAGGCACACCGCCTAACACGGTTTTTTTAATTCGCTCTTTTGATCCTGATTTTAAAGGTGAATGCTCTTGTAGCTTTAGTCTTTCCCAGTTTTGTTTTACTTCTTGATCGTCTGTTACCTGGACATCACCATAGATATGTGGATGCCTATAAATTAGTTTTTCACAAACCTGATTTAAAGATTCAGCTAATGTAAACTCACCTTGTTCGCAAGCAATACGAGCATAAAACAAAAGATGAAGCATGAGATCACCGATTTCCTCCTTGATGCCTTTGAAGTCATCTTCTAAGATAGCATCAGCCAGCTCATAGGTCTCTTCAATCGTAAGGTTACGTAAAGTCTGTATGGTTTGTTTTTTGTCCCATGGACACTTTTCTCGAAGCTCGTTCATGATCTTTACGAGTCGTAAGAAGGCTTCCATGGTAGCAGGGTCTGTATTCATCTTCTTCAGCTTTTGTACAGTGAAGATAAATGATTGCACTTAAGTACATACTTACTACTTCCTGCAAAGAGCATATAAATCAAAAAAAAATTGGAATTTTGGGGTTTATGTTCGTTTAGATCCGTTTGCCGATCATCTTGTTGAATGCATAAAATGCAGTCGAAAGAAGCGCCATACAGACAATAATAGTAACGATTAACATCTCAATTATTTAGTTGGTTATACCATGTTGGTCTTGTAAAGTTGAATGTTTTTTTTCAGTTTGATCTCTTTTAGGATAATTTTTTTAACATTTTTTTTAGGAATATATAAACTTTGAATATTTATCCATCTTTATGTTTATA
>JAYSTG010000270.1:0-4237 GCA_043719965.1 Saprospiraceae bacterium
CTGGATGGGAGTCAGCTTTCAAAGTCGAAAGCTTGGAATCTTTTTTACAAGAAATCAATAGGACTATTAAAAAGAATAAATAAATAGATCGGAAGGACATGAATGAGTTTATTCAATAGGTTTAGGAAGATTGGTCATATCGGTAATGATCAATTTTACCTGATTAGGCTCCTGCTTATGAAATCGTACCCGACGATTGCCATCCACTTTGACCCAGAGATCTCCCTTTTTTTTATTTTTAATTTCAATGAAACCTTTACCATACCATCGTTCCATTAATAGTTTTATATCGGTTAGTAATGAATCCGATGATAATGATTTATTCCAGGGGGCCCAGTCTTTGTAGGCGAATAATGCCGGCATCTCACAGATCGTATCATTATTATACGTAGGATAAAAATCAAAATAAGCCGGCGCTTTGAGTCCTTCATTCAAAAAATAGCGAGCACTGAGATTGTTAGAGCCTTGTGTCATTTTACCGGCTTTATTGAGATCCCAACAAATAGTATAAAAAGATTTTCGATCCATACCTAGAGCTAACCCAAGAAATAAACTGTCTTGTCTAATCCCTGTAGCTAGCTCTCGTTCTAACATTCGTTGATATTTGGACTTGCAGGCAGTAATGAAACATAAGACAATGGCTAAAAAAAATACTATTCTAATCACTGTGGAAGATAAAGTTTTGAAAAGCAAAGATAATTAAAGATTGGCACCAAAAATCGGTTATTGAAGAAGGGTTTATTGGTCTGGATTGGCTTTTAAAACGATGCCTTTCGATGGAATGTCCTATTTAGACTTTATCGCAATCACTTCCAGCGGTCCATTATTATTCGCAAGAAGGACATATTTTTTATTTTTAATACTTATACTTTTCATGTTCCTTACTTCATTCGACTTTAAACCATGTTGCATAGATTGAAAGGAGCCATCTTTTCGCTGGATCAGTATAGTAACAGGATTGCTCATGTAGGATCCCAGCTCTGGTTTGACTGCGCTGAAATTACCTCCCAAAAGGATATCTTGAAGATCATCCCCATTCATATCCATTGGAAAGATAGAGAAAGTAGGTGACAATTGGGCTTCGAAAGGAAGTGGTTCAGGTTTAAAACTGCCTTTAATATTTAAATATAAAGTGGTAACATTGGTCTTACACTCTAGTTTGATACTGGATGTAATTTGATCAGCGTCGAAGATATCTGTGATCGTTTGGTTTTTATAATTTTCATATTTTAGATACTTCTTTTTAAGTGAAGGCAATTGAGTTAATAGATCTTGTCGAAGTGTCAATGGATAGGATCGGCCTTGATTGAATGTTGTAAGAATTTGGTCCGCAGAACCATTTTGATCGAAATCGTTGAGGTATAAAATCGCCGGTTGATCCGGACTGGCCTTTATTCTTGTATTCAGTCCCCAATTGGCAGCTATAAAGTCCATATCCCCATCTTGATCTATATCCATAGCTGCAATACTTTGCCATAGTCCTGTACTTCCAAGTAGTTCTGGGTGATCACGAGATATTGATAATTTACCTTTAACATTTTTGAATATTGTTATAGACATCCATTCACCCACCACGATAAGGTCTTGATCTTTATCCTGATCTATATCGATCCAGGTAGCATCTGTGATCAAGCCAATTTTTTTAAAGTCTGAATTGTCAACTGAAGTAAATATTCCTTTGGAATCATTGTTCAAAAGATACCCACTACACGGTACTCCATAATTAAAAGGTTTTAGTCGTTCTCCGACGAATAGGTCGATATCTCCATCCTGGTCATAGTCACAAGGTTTTACACAGGAGCTGCTTATAAAATTAAAACTAGGTAAAATCTGTTCTGATCGCCTCAATTCACCACGCCCACCATTGATATAAAGTCGATCAGCTAACAAGGAGGAACTGGAAGGCACTTCATTGCCACCACTACAGACATATAAATCCTGGTCTCCATCGCCATCTGCATCAAAAAAAGCTGCATCCGTATCTTCCGATGATCGGTCTGACTCCAAAGCTGAGCTTGATTTTTTTGAAAATGATGCATCTTTATTTTGTAGGAATAGAGCGGAAGAAGCATTCAGCGCATTGCCTACGAATATATCCTCTAATTGATCTCCATTGATATCTGCAACTGCTATTCCTGGCCCTTCTCTGGATATCATGTGGAATAATAAACGATCTCGTTCGAAATCGTTGAAGGTATTTTCAGTATGATTGAATGTCAGTCCTGCTATGAGAGTTGGAATTATAATGGATGTATCGCTTACCGTAGGATAGGAAGGATTATTCATTAGGGGTTCGATACGATTGTCATACGATAAACGAAGTGTTTGATTCGCTTTAGTCTGATTTAATTGAGTAGAGAAACCATTCGGCCAAATGATGCGTATTGAATCTAATTCTTCAATATTGCCAAGTCCGAACAAAGGTCGAGGATCTACACACGACTCGAAGCCTCGCATCGGATGTACTTCTTGAAAAAACCGTTGATTGCCTTTGTATAAAGTGATTTGACTACCAATGGCTTTGATATTATTCGAGTCACCATTTAATTCTATTCTTAAATAATTACCTTTTTGCAATTCAATAGAATTGTTTTGGTATACAAAGCAAGGCATACCGGTATTATTGATCAACAGATCCAGATCACCGTCATTATCAAGATCTCCGTAGGCAGACCCATTGGAGAATGAAGGAGTAGCTAAGCCCCAATCCTGAGCTTTGTTCTCAAATAGAAAATTTCCTCGATTATGAAATGCATAATTTGGAATTTTTTCAGATGGAATCGCATCAATTAATTTTTTAATCACATTTTTTTCCGTTTTCATCAAACCCAGTATGGTTTCTGGATCATTATAAAGATTGAGATAGTCTTGATCCGTAAGGTCTTTATAAATTCCATTGGCTACGAAAATGTCTTTGTGACCATCCAGATCCATGTCGAAGATCAGTGCTCCCCAACTCCAATCTGTAGCATCCACGCCGGCAAATCGACTGATCTCACTAAAATGCATATTGCCGCGATTCCATTGCAATGCATTACGGATAAATTGATGATGATATCCATTTTGAACATTACGTTGATACTTTTCCCAGTTTTCAAATGTAGTCTTCGTCTTGTACCTTGCATCCGTCTCAGGAAGCATATCGGTGACGAATATTTCGGAAAGTCCATCATTATTAATATCCGCCATATCTGCACCCATACTATTGAGGCTGAGTTCAGACATACAAGTCTCGATACTTTCTTTGAATGTGCCGTCCTGTTGATTGAGGTATAAATAATCTCTTTCAAAAAAATCATTACTTACATAGAGATCGGGCCAGGTATCGCTATTGAGGTCTCCTACACTGACGCCTAGACCAAAACCGATGGCACTGGAATAAATACCTGCGGCTTTACTGACATTTGCAAAATGTCCATCATCATTTCGCATGAGTTTATTTCCGCCCAAGCTATCGATGATCTGTCGCTGATTCTTACGAAGATCATATGCGCCTACGGTTCGTATAGAATTATTTAAGAGATAACAATCCAGATCGCCATCCCGATCATAATCGAAAAAAGCAGCATGAGTAGATAGCCCTGTATTATCCAGTCCGTAAGATTTAGCGGATGCTTTAAATGTGAGGTCACCTTGATTGATGAATAATTCATTATATCGATTATCGCCTCCGGGCTTACCTGATTTACAGATATAGATATCTTGCAAACCATCGCCATTGATATCGACAAATGAAACCCCGCTTGCCCAGACCCCGGCACAGGCTACGCCCGCTTTTTCAGTAATATCTTCAAACTGGAATTTTCCTTTATTTAGATATAATCGACTATGCACTTGGTTTCCGCAAAAAAATATATCCAATAGTCCATCATTATTGATATCTCCAAGCCCAACACCACCTCCATTGTAGAAATTGCGATAGGTGTAAGGATTAAATTCTTCTGTGTAAGTAAGGTCGTTTGCGAACGTAATATTCGTGTGTGAAGATGGTAGTAAGGTGAATAGCGTGGTAGGGGAGGAACTGAGAGATGCATCGTTACAACCCCAAATACATATTAAACAAAATAATAATATGTATTTTTGAATTTGAAACATAATTGGAAGTTGCAAGGTAAGGAGAGAATTGGTACTTAGTTAGACTTGACTTTCCTATCCTGGGCCAGCTTGTTTTTTTAAATGTAATAGATACATCTCCTTCCAATAACCAGTCAATGATTTGTTGTTTGTTCATTTATTA
>JAYSTG010000028.1:0-2285 GCA_043719965.1 Saprospiraceae bacterium
GATTTTAAGGGCGGCATAGGTGCGAAATTGTATCCACCCAAAAAGCAACCGAGATCCTATCCGGGATCTTTGCAGGCTTGGGATCCTATACAACAAAAATTGATCTGGTCGCATCCCCAAAATGAATTATGGAATGCAGGCACCTTGACTACCGCAGGATATTTAGTATTTCAAGGCAGAGCCGATGGTAAATTGTTGGCTTATCATGCAGCTACCGGTGAGATTCTTTGGACATTCGATGCCGGACTAGGTATTTCCGCACCACCGATCACCTATAGTATACAGGGTCGACAATATCTTGCCCTATTGGTAGGCTGGGGTGGAGCATTTGCTGGTGTTGGTGATAAAGCATTGGGTTGGGACTATGGTAAACACATGCGTAGACTAATCACATTTTCATTAGATGGGAAGGTAGATCTACCCCCTTTGCCACCGCCATTTTTTCCACTACCATTGCCAGCCCCTGAGTTTAAAATAGATCCTAATCTGGCGACATTAGGAGCTGGAGAATATGGCCCTTGTCGCAACTGTCATGGCGGCAATGCGGTATCGATGGGTATGGCTCCCGATCTCAGGGCATCGGCTATACCCTTAAATTTGGATTTATTCAGACAAGTAGTGAAGCATGGATCCAGTCTCAGCAAAGGCATGCCTGGTTATGCTCATATGACGGACGATCAGTTGACTGGTCTGATGCATTATATCCGCGATAGAGCCCGCGCGAAGTGAAAGCAGGTGTTGTACCCCTGAATGAATTCAATTAAAAGATAAGGTATGATCTTTCAATTCTATTAATAAGTGAATCCTAATAGATTTAGCTTCTAGGGTGGTTTCGTCGGGTTTTGAGAGAGAGTAAGGTGTATTAACCCTAATATGGTTTATTTGTACGATTAAAGTCTTTGATATTTAACAATCATTCTTTTATTCGACGATTGCTCCTGAGCTGTATATTCATGAATCATTGTCATTTGCGGCCCATTAAAAGCTAATTGATACGTAGTAGATATTTTTTTACCATCCATGTCTTGTTGGATGTCCAATTGGGTCCCATTCATTTTCCAATACGCAGTTTCATTCGGAATTTTGTTACAGTCTTTTGGTATTTTCATAGTTTGTGTGCCATTTGATTCAAACACATACTCTATTTGGCTCATGCATGGAAAAACACCTTCCATTGTTTTTTGTATATCATCTGTTTTGCCTTCGGTATTTTCCAAAATCATAGCTGTTCGTTTCCACCGACCTATGATGGACTGACCATCAGCAGTACTTGTGATCCATATTAACATTAATGTGATGAAGGTAAGTTTTTTCATTTGACTTCTGGATTTTGGACTATTATAATTTAGGTGACGGAATATTTAAAGATATGATTTTATACCTTTAGGATCTTAAAGGTACCAGGATAATTTATTGCCAATGTCACTTTGAGGAAAATCATTTAATAGTTAATTGAAATCCTAGGAATACGGCTGTGAAATTATCAATACATATATGAGCTGATAGACGCCCAGGAATTCGGTATTTGGATTTAAAAAGCGTGGTTATGGACTGAAATGCTATTTTTTTCTAACATAGAGGAGAAGGTCAATTTAGAAAATTGTTAAAAATTTAAGATAAATCGCTTTGTATTATCCTAATTATTAATATTATACATATTAGTTAAATTAATATTAATTTATAAGTTAACTGATGTTTTTAAATTCACTCAAAAATGAATACATTTGAATACATTTACACTTGAAATATTTGATGACGAGGGAACTGAATGCACTTTCTATACTGTCAGACTTGATACTGAACAGTTAACTGAGACGGATAAATTTTTTTTAAGATATGAAAAGCCCTCAAGTCTTTTTCATGAAGAAGCTCAGAAGTTATTAGTGTTGATATTAGAACTGATTGGTGATGTTTATGGAGCTTTGGATGACTTTTTTGATAGATTTGAAAACAAAGCACAGGCTTTGCCTCCAAAACCAGGCAAGGTAAAGCTGGAAATAATGCACTTGGGTGCAAACTTTCCTTTAAGGCTATATTGTTATCGCATTTCAGATTCCATAGTCGTTTTGTTCAACGGTGGGATCAAAGATGCGGACACAGCTCAGGAGAGTGGAGATCTGAGTATGAAATTTAGAGATGCTCAACAATATGCTCAGAAAATCAGTAAAGCCATTTATGATAAAATGATTGTCATAGAACATGAAAGAGTACTTAAAACATTTGATAACAATTCAGAAATAGTCCTATAAATATGAGAAGTAAGATAGCGCAAACAATGTATGAAA
>JAYSTG010000271.1:0-4235 GCA_043719965.1 Saprospiraceae bacterium
GAAGGCGTCATGAAGAGTGCTCACTTTAATTATTATTTATTATTAACCTATTTGGCGCTAGCAGCATGCCGACCGTCTCCAAACAAAACTGAATCACAAACCCTGTTCTTACCTGATGATCTTCAGGCAGAGCTATGGGCTGAGTCCCCTTTGTTTTATAATCCTACGAATATAGACATCGATGCTAAAGGACGCGTATGGCTCACCGAAGCTGTGAACTATAGAAATTTTAATAATGATTCCACGAGAGTACTACACCATAGCCTTGGGGATCGAGTAATGATCCTCGAAGATACAGATGGCGATGGCCGGGCGGACTCTTCGAAAGTATTTATTCAAGACACTGATCTTGTAGCTCCATTGGGGATTGCCGTGATCGGAAATAGAATATACGTGTCCTGCTCTCCAAACTTGATCGTCTATACTGATGAAAATGGCGATGATCATGCAGATAAAAAAGAAATCTTTCTTACAGGCTTCGGTGGATTGGATCATGATCATTCATTGCATGCTGTCATAGGTGGCCCTGATGGCAATCTATATTTTAATACAGGCAATGCAGGTCCACATCAGGTGACAGATAAAGCAGGATGGACCTTGAGATCAGGCAGTCAGTATACCGGAGGCACACCGTACAATACCAAAAACCAAGGCAATATGAAGAGCGATGATGGTAATGTATGGGTAGGTGGTCTTGGAATAAAAATAAAACCAGACGGGACTGGCCTGCAAGTGATAGGACATAATTTTCGAAATGCATATGAATTAAGTATAGATAGCCGAGGTGATATATGGCAAAATGATAATGATGACCAAGTAGTAGCCTGTCGCACCACCTGGCTCATGGAAGGCGGCAATGCGGGATTTTTTAGTACTGATGGTACACGATCCTGGCAAGCTGATCAGCGCCCTGGGCAAGATATCTACACGGCGCATTGGCATCAGGATGATCCTGGAGTGATGCCAGTCGGTGATCGCACCGGTGCTGGCTCCCCTACTGGTGTTGCTTATTATGAAAGTGATGCTTTGGGAGAAAAATATAACGGTATGTTGTTGAGCGCTGAGGCGGGTCGTAATGTCATCTTCGCTTATCATCCTACCCGCTTTCAGTCTGGATATGATCTGGGCAAGCGGATTAATTTAATCACTTCGTTGAAAGAGGATAATGAGGGTTATGTATGGAATGATTCTGCATCCAATGCAAGACAAAATAAATGGTTCAGACCTAGTGATGTGGCCGTTGGAATTGAAGGTGCGATTTATATTGCAGATTGGTATGATCCTGTAGTCGGTGGACACCAAATGCTGGATTCTATGGGTTATGGAAGAATTTATAGAGTCAGTCCTAAAAACAAAAAGCTTAAAATACCAAATCTGGACTTATCTACCTCTCAAGGTCAGTTAACAGCTTTGATGAACCCTGCTATTAATGTTCGGTATGATGCTTTATCCAGATTGATATCCTCTAAATTTTCAGACATAAGCGCTGTTTCAAACTTGCTACAAGATGCGGATCCGAATCACAGAGCCAGAGCCATATGGCTATTAGCTAAAATGGGACCTGAAGGAATTGCAGAAGTCGAAAAGTTATTAAGTCATCCAGATGAAGAAACCAGAATAGTAGCATTTAGAGCTTTAAGAAA
The DNA here is from genome assembly GCA_043719965.1 of Saprospiraceae bacterium. GTDB lineage: Bacteria > Bacteroidota > Bacteroidia > Chitinophagales > Saprospiraceae > JADJLQ01. The sequence goes on from JAYSTG010000271.1 coordinate 1,644, forward strand.
TGCTTTATATGATCCAATTTCTCTGGCTACAAAAATGGTGACGGATACATCAACTTTTATTCAACGTGAAATCATCAATTGTATCGATCACCTTCCGTATGAAATCAAACGATCCATCCTTTTAGCATCTTTAGCCCATTTTCAAGCATCTGACCGCTGGTATCTGGAGACCTTAGGTCGATCAGTATCTGGTCATGAATCTTCTTTTCTTCAAGACGCCATCGCGCTTTATTTTCCACATCAAAAGGATCCTATAACATGGGATCCAGGATTAGAGGCCTTGGTCTGGAGATTACATCCTATATCTCAGATTGAAAATTTGAAATTAAGAGCTTCCTCATCAACATTACCCTCACCACAAAGAATCAGGAGTATTACTGCCTTGGCTTTTATTCACCATAAAAATGCTGTAGCAGCTATGCTGAGCTTGGCAAAAAATAGTGATCCTGAAATAGCAGATCAAGCGGTGTATTGGTTGGCCTTCAGGCAAAACAATGCGTGGAGAGCATTATACAACTGGTCCAAGTGGAATCGGAACCCTGCTTTTGAACGAAAATTAGCCGAACAGAAAGTAAGACTGAGTAAAATCATGGATGTAAAACTTCCATACAATGAAAAAAAATGGAATGCGCGGGATATGGCCAGCGACTCCATAGGGGCGAATATATTATTATCAACTATTGCAAATAATCAATTGCCTAAGGAAATCTATAAAGAAATAGATCAGCTCTTATTAAATCATAAAAGCCTAAGTATCCGGATCCAGGCTTCACAATATTTTCAATCCGATTCCAATCACCTTCCCTATAATATACCGACTATAGTTAACTTAAAATCAGATGCCGATCATGGCAAGCAACTCTTTACTTCTAAGTGCTCCAGCTGTCATCCATTGGGCAGTAAAGGAATACAGGTGGGCCCGGATCTACAAGGCATTCGTAATAAATTTGATCGCCCGAGTCTCTTGGATGCCATGATCCATCCATCTGCTGCTATCGTGTTTGGCTACGAAGGATGGACGATATATACCCATGATGGTCAGTCTCACTTTGGATTTATAGTCGCTGAAAATAAAAAATCCATAACACTTAAAGACTTAGCTGGTAAGACAAAGACAATAAATATTCAAGAGATTGTATCCCGCAAGAAATTGGAAAAAAGTTTGATGCCTACTGCAGGAGAGATACGGCTGTCTGTTCAGGATTTGGCGGACTTGAGTGGGTATTTGTTGGGAGGTGGGAAGTAAGGTGTGGAAATAGAACTCAGCAAGTAGAGACACATTGATAGCACTACAATTGATCGAATAAGATACTTCAAAAGTTCTTCCTCCACACCTATCTATTTCCTACCATCGTATCTATAAAATGAACCCAATATTGATCATATTTTTAATCTTATATTCCTAAGAGTGGGTTGCAAAAGGCTTTTAATGGCGAGTTAAATACGGGAAAAATGAAAATAGTATGAGTAAAGATCTAACCAATTCAAGCGTCGATAGGAAAAACATCCTTAATAATACTCTTGTAATTCAGGAGGTATACGATCAAGTTGGTTTTTATGGTATTTGATATGAAGGTAATTATCGCTTTACTAAGCAGCAAGTTGCCAATTACTTCGAGGTCGGCATCAGAACTATCGAAAGAATCCTTGAAAACCACAAATCTGAATTGGAGCAAAGTGGCTATGAATTATATGCCGGTTCAAAATTGAAAGGATATAAAGAGTAAGTCATTGATTTTGTGAACTTTGCAAAAGAAAAAGGGGATGTTCACGACATGAATGTCGTGAACATGTTGCAACTTACTGAAAATGGATTAGATAGCTTATCTAAATCCCCTCAACTCTCTATTTTTACTTACAAAGCCTTTCTGAATATCGGCATGTTATTGACAGGAACAGAACAAGCTCAAAAGTTAAGGTCAGCTATTCTTGATATTGTAATTGATGTCTTGAACAAAAAATTAGGTGGCCATACCAAATTTGTGAATCAACGTGAAGAAGAATTTTTACCCAGTGCCATCAGAGAATATAACTACAGAAAAGAGTTTACAACTGCCCTTGACCAATTTGTAGTAGATAACAAATTCAAATTCGGACAATTAACTGATAAAATCTACAAAAGCATATTTAAAGAAAACACCAAAGAATATCGTCAAATCTTGAAGCTGAATGAAAAAGATAATGTTAGAAGCACAATGTATTCAGAGGTATTGGGCTTAATAGCAGGGTATGAGAATGTTTATGCTAATCTCTTAAAAGTAGAATCTGAATTGTCAGGAAGAAAATTAACCCGGTCAGAGGCAAATTTACTGTTTACCAGATATGAAAATATGACTGAAGCCACCCTAACCCCACTACGTGAAAAAGCAAGGAGCTTAATGGCGAGCAGAGATTTAGTGTTTAGAGATGCCTTACAAGCAAAACTCAAAGACTATATAAATGCAGTAAGTTCAGAAGACTACGATAAATTTTTGAATGAAAGAAGCATGGATTTGGAGAAAAGGCTGGAGGAGAACAAAGATGTGTTTAACCGCTTAAAAGATAGATAGATGGAATTAAACTATTTCAAATCGGAATATGCCATCAAAATTC
>JAYSTG010000272.1:0-12207 GCA_043719965.1 Saprospiraceae bacterium
GGAATATGAGACAAGGTAGTACCCCAGGCTATTTTATTTTTCGAGTTGATATAAGTTACTTGTCCTCCAAAATCATAGATATCACCATTGAGTGCAAGATTAGAAAAGATCTGATTGTCGCCGAAAAGGTCAGAGAATAACATTTGAACTCCACCGGCCAGACCAGTACGAGTACCAAAGCTTCCAGTGCCAACACCTAAACCGGTGCTACCGCCTATATAGTCCAGTTTAAATTTATTTACCACAGGTTGCGCTTTAAACTTTTGTTTATAGATTTCTGCTTCCTGAGGAAGTTGAGAATAACCGTCCACTTTATCAAGGTTAGCACCTACCACATCTTTTTGACCTAAATTGGTCATAGGTAAGGTGCCAGGTATAAGATCCACTTTATCTGGCGCTACCGGTCTATTTAAAAACCGATCTTGCCCTGCCGCATAAATAGAGAAACTGTTTTTGCCATAATAGGAATAGACAATTTTGTCTTTTTTGCGGGATACGGATATCGCAGGTGAATACTCTGTAATACCGCTAATACCGGATAAAAAATCAGTCATTTGAAATATTTGGCCATTAGCCAATTCATATCGATACATGTTTCGGAATCCATCCCGATCCGATAGGAAATAAATATTCCCATCATCATCGTGTTCAGGATTGAGGTTATTTGCTCCATAAAAAAAGTCAAGATCACGGGATGTTCCAGCAGTCATGTCACGTACTGCGAGATTCATAGTGTATTTACCATTTAATCGGCCTCGATCCATGCTGATCCTGTCAGTGGCATAAACCAATGATTTACCATCTGTAGACCAGTTGGGTTGAATCTCACTGTAGATATCATTGGTCAAACGTTTTAGTTTTTTTGTCTTCAATTCTAATTGATATAGATCGGTTTGGCCTTGAGCTAATCCAGCAAAGACTATACTTTTACCATCAGGGCTCCAGGCAGGATTAGCTATTGCAGGTACCTCTTTTAATTTTATTTCATCCTTAGTTTTGCCATTTTCAACATCTTTAATGATCAATGCGTTCGATCCTTTTTTGTAAGCTATGACGGCAAACTGCTTGCTATCCGGACTCCAGGTACCACTGGATTCAAGATAATTGAGATCATCAAGGTGACCATCTTTGATCGTGCTAAGGACTTTGCGGATGATTTTCCCATTACTGGCATCAGCTAAATAGAGATCCGTAGAGAAAAGATCTTTTTCAGATAAAAAAACCATGTATTTTCCATTCGGACTAAGCACAGGAGATACATTCAATCGACCTCCTCCGGTTTTGTTAGACACCAATTCTTTGCCTATAAATCTTTCTTTTTTATCACCTAAGAATGGTTCATAATACGTACGTATAGCACTGACAAAGCGTTCAGAAAGTTGGTCCAAGGTGAGGCCAAGAGTCAGTGCACTGGCTGTTTCGATACCATAGATGGCCGTATTTACAAACATAGGCTTAATGATATCATCACCGTATAATCCTGCCAAGACCGACCAGAAAGCTTGCCCATATCTATAGGGAAAATATCGAGGGTTCTCGAGTTGCTTGAATCCCGGAATATCATTATTCAAAGTAGCATCCCGCATCCACATGGCTGTAAATGGGTCCACCCTGCCAAGAGACATATACTCTGCTAAGCCTTCTACCATCCATAATGGGAGGTTTTGAAGGTTTTTTATGGATGATGAGTCTCCATTGATGACGATATCGTATTGAAATGCATGTACCAGTTCATGGCCCAGCACATGCCAGGTTTGTTGATTGGTCATAGTAAATGGAAATACGACTCGATTTCGAAATGCTTCAGTCACACCCCCGGTGCCCACACCGATTTCACCGGAGATAGTATTGGTTTGTTGAAAGTCAGCATGATCATTATATAAGATGATGGGATTTTTGGTATAAAAGGAGTCTTTGAGCACATTTTGGTGCATTTTATACCATTGTTCGGACCAAAGGCCTATTCGTTCTAGGGCTTCTTTATTGTCTAAGTAATGATAGATACTGAAATAAGGAGTCTCATACAATTTGTATTCAAACGACTTGTAGTGTGGCTTATTACGACCAAAGTATTGTGCCTGGATAAACGAAGGTAAGCAGAATGAAACTAAAGTAAAAACGACAAGACTAATAATTGACTTTTTCATATTCATTGAGTTTATACCTATTTAACATAAAATCTATTGCTTTTGATGATTAAAGATCTCTTAATTTTTTGAAAATTTTATTTTTACGCTTTACCCGACAAAATATTACCTTTATAATAATCAAGATACAGTAACCTAAAAAACTGCATAAAAATGAAAAAATATAGCCTTAGTTCTTGTCTGATGTTCGTGATGATTTTTTATATGACCAATCTAATATCTCAAAGTGAGTCCAGCACCAGAAGAAAAGCGGTTTTTATCGAGTTTTTAGGAAATGGCCTCTTGATTTCAGGCAATTTTGATATGCGGTTCAAAAAGGGCCAGCAGGATGGATTGGGCTTCAGAGCAGGGTTTGGGGGATTGACTATTACCGGGATAGATGAAGCAGGGTTTTCAGCTAAAGCCGGAATCTTTAACTTTCCTTTAGAATTAAATTATTTGGTAGGGAAAAAACGAAGCGCTTTCGAAGGTGGAATAGGTTTGACTCCATTATATCTCAATGCGAAATTAAAAATCGAAGACTCAAAGATCAGTGGTTCCGGTTTTGGGGCCAATGGATTTATAAGTATTGGTTATCGATTCCAACCATTAGACAAAGGATTTCTTTTTAGAATCAACTGGTGTCCTATTATTAATTCCTCCGGAATATCACCTGCTTGGTTTGGCCTTTCACTTGGATATAGTTTTAAGTAAAGGATATTTCGTCTTCAACATAAGCAAGCAATAAGGTTTGTAGCACAAAAAAAAATGCCCACCCGAATGAAGGGCAGGCATCTTAAAAAACGAAAACCTTAAATGCTATGCTCTTTAATCTTATGAAATCAATGAGAGCATTTGAAATCATAGATAGAACCTGTTATATTTTTTTTCTCATTTTGACTGACATAGTTTTTATTTCTCCATCACGCATAATTTTAAATTGTAAGGTTTGTCCCACTCTTGACATATCTCTTACATTGGTGAGTTGATCGAAGGTATTTACCTCTTTACCATCGACTTGCAGTATGATATCATCGGGGATGAGGCCTGCATAATCTGCAATACTTCCCTCCTGAATCGACTTGATCAATAATCCTTTTTTAGATTTTAAGCCTTGATCTTTCGCCAGGGTCTCATCGATTTCATGGATCTCGATTCCTAAGCTTCCTACGCGCTCCAAGGATCCGTTTTCTTTGATTTCTTTGATCACCCGCTGCATCAGATTCACTGGGATCGCAAAGGAGTAGCCTGCGAAACTTCCATTAGGTGAATAGATGGCAGTATTGATACCTACCAGACGGCCTTGAACATCCACCAATGCACCACCGGAATTACCAGGATTGACTGCTGCATCGGTCTGGATAAATTCTTCTATGTGGCCTTTATCCTGAATAAGGTTCAATTTGTTTCGGCCCTTGGCACTGACTATACCGGAAGTAACCGTGAAATCAAGATTAAATGGATTACCTACTGCAAGGACCCATTCGCCTACTTTGAGTTGATCACTATTGCCTAGTTCTATCGGTGATAAGTCTTTAGCATCCACTCTTAATAATGCTAAATCCGTGCTGGGATCGACTCCTATCAACTGGGCTACAAACCTTCTATCGTCATAGGTCCTGATTTTAATCTCTTCTGCGCCACTGATTACATGGTTATTCGTTACGATGTAACCATCACTGGACAATATCACACCCGACCCTTTTCCGTCTTTAGGAAGATTAAAATCTAAGCCCTTAAAGATAGATCCGAGATCAAAAAAGTCTTCCAGATCCCTTGGCATTTGACGCCGATTATTATCCGGTTTTTTACTCGAGGCAGTTCCAGCTTTGGTTTCTACATACACTGCAGATTGTTTGGCTTTTTCGGATGCCACGGTAAAGTCAAAAGGAACGTATACTATATTCGAGGTATTGGCATTCGGTTTAGAAACCGACTGTGCTTGCAAGCCAAGACCAGTAGTGAGTATAAATATAAATACTGAGGAAATCTTAAGATTGAATTTCATGTTTTTTTCTGGTTACTTATGGTTAAGATTACAAAGTTAACACTAGAGGGTAATCATTTGATTCCAATATGGTTCCGTTTAACATTAGTTTAACCGAATGGTTTGGCTTTACGGAATAACAGGTCGGTGATATCTTGTCATCCTACCATGGATAAATGAGTACCGGCTTTAAGAGTTTTATTTAGTTTTACACCAAAATCAGGAACAAGAATACCTTATGGCGAGGAAAAGTAAATTACTCCGCTTTGCTGAAGTAGACACCTTTGCAAATGTATTACAATGTACCGATGCTACCAGTAGGTTATCTACCAGACACGATGGTAGTGTGATCGAAATGGCAAGCCAATGGGGTATAGAGCTGTTTAAAAATGATCATCCACTTATCGTAGAGTTGGCTTGCGGCAAAGGGGAGTATACCATCAACTTGGCACAGGCACACCCAAACAACAATTACGTAGGCATCGATATTAAAGGGAATCGGTTGCATCGAGGTGCCAAGAAAGGTTTGGCATTAGGAATAAAGAATGCTGCTTTCCTGAGAATGCGAATAGAATGGTTGACGCATCATTTTGCTCCAGGAGAACTATCCGCCATATGGATCACTTTTCCAGATCCATTTCTAAAACATAGCAAAGCAAATCGAAGATTGACTGCTCCCTTATTTTTAGAACGCTATAAATCCTTGCTAAAACCAGGAGGCCTTGTCCATCTCAAAACGGACAGTCCTCAATTATATAAATATAGTCTGGAGATGGTAACTTCCTTTCCCACTGCAAAAATCCTAACCCAATCGAACGACATCGACATCGATGGATTGACAAAAGATGATCTTGCTATTCAAACCCATTATGAGGGGCTGCATCGGGCTGAAGGTATTTCTATAAAATATCTCCAGTGGACCTATATGTAGAACATTATTTTCTTTCGTAGCGGCAACACTCATCCAGTTTAGCATAAGCTTCATCATTGGCCTTGACTTTGTCCGTGTCGTATCCTACAGCAGCTATACGCTTATGGATTTCATCCAAAGTGATTTTATCGCTAGCAAAGGTAACCGTCAAATCGTGAGAGGCTTTGTCCCAATTTACTTTTTTTACTCCTTTTACTCTCAATGAGGTCTCTATCTTTTTCTTGCACATACTGCAAGCGCCATTGACTTTGAAAGTCGAAGTGATCTCCTCAGCCGAGGCCGTCCATGATAAGAGCGAAAAAACAGTAACAAACAAAAAAGATAAAAATGGAATGGTTCGTTTCATGATATACAATTTAAATGCAAAAATAACGTATTATAAAGCAATAATGTTACCGGATAGATTAAAGAAAACGTTAAATTTAATTCTCAATATACGTTCGACAATACTATTTTCAATAATAGGGTCCTTCCTCCATTATTACCTGGAGACCAGGTTTATATTTTGAAAGTGCTTGAGCGACTTCTTTAGTAGTATTGGTTCGGTAGAGATACACTTTTTTCAGTTTGGGAAATTTAAGAAAATCTATGGCAGTCTTATCATCGATCTTCGTAAAAGATAGATTCAGTACCTCCAGGTTTTTTAGATTTTGAAGGTAAATCAATCCTGGTCCTTCAATTTTGGTTTTTTGCAAATACAATGTCGTGAGGTTAGACATCTGACCGATATAATACAAGCCATCGTCGTCAATGTCGGTGGAAATTAATGAAACACTTGATATCAAATCGAAATAAGGCTTTAATGATGACAAACGTTTATTTTCAAATAAGCTGGAAGGAAATCTAGTATGGAGGGCAAATAAATTTCCTTCGGCATTAGGATCTGGAAGACAAAAGACACCAATTTTTGATGACAACAATTCTAACTCTGCTTGGTCTTGTTTAAATTTTATTTTCGATAATTCTATTTTTTGTTGATACTTCTTTATGGATGGTTGCAATCCTAGAATGATGGTACTGAACATTGAACTTGAATCTAGATCCTTGATCTTCTGATCAGGAGAGGCGCCTGCATCAATCCAATATTTCAAGACACTGATTTCATTAGCTGTCAATGGCAATTTACTTTCAGGAGGCATGTGGTCTTTATGAGACATTGGCAACATCACTCGTCTATAGATTTCACTACTGTCTCCCTGATTGGGCTTCAATGAGAGTAGTCCGCTCTCTCCTGATTTCAGTACAGCTGTATATGAATGCATTGAGTATCCTCCTTTAGCTCGTTGAGCATTATGGCAAGAAAGACATTTTGATTCAAATATAGGCGCTAACATATCTTCATATATCAATGGATCGGTGTTGATTTTCTTTTTATTATTGGTACGATCCATGCTCATCAACGCTAGTGGCTCCGTCAGATATTCTTTGCCGTGTGTAATAGCTCCCCCCAAGTGTCCAGTATAGACAGTGCCCATCAAAGTTGCCAACAAGGTAATGCTGTAGATGGAATAAAATTGACGATAAGATTTTACCAAGAAAAAGCCTGCCATTGAAAACCACATCAAAGCCGTCGTAATACAAGCTGCCCAATAATGATCCCAAATCAAACTACCGCTGTAATCACCGGTTGCATTTAATAAATAACCTGAGCCCACAGTCATCAAAGCCGAGCAACAAGCTGCCCCTAAAATGATTCCTATGTATTTATCGGATATAGCAGTCGAAAAATACAATCTTGTCATTTCAAGAAAAAATGCCAATAGAATCAATACGATCGGGAAATGCAGGAGGACTGGATGAGTTCTGCCGAAGGCTATCAACCAACCCGAAGTCAAAGAGATTTTCACATATGGCAATACCAACAGACTGAATCCTAGGATCAAAGAAATAACCACCGCACTACGATGAAACGTTACACTGTTCAATGGATTCAATAATTTGCTGCGATTGATATCTGGTTCAAAAACACTTCAATACTCACCTTAGGCGGCAATTTCGCACAGCGGTCCTCTGCTATCTCCAAATCGATCAGTTTCAATATTCAAGGTATGTAACCAGGAGAGGTAAAGGTTGGCCAGAGGGGTTTCTTTTTCAAATATTAAATGTTGGCCAGTTTTTATTTTTCCACCTGCATTTCCCCCCAGGATGACAGGAAGATTTCTAGGGGCATGCCGATTCCCATCTCTTAGATCAGAAGTAAATAATACCATTGAATTATCCAATAAAGTCTTATCGCCCTCCTTGATACTTTTTAATCGATCTAAAAAATAAGCATATTGCTCTACATGCCAGGTCGCAATACGCGCATATTGTTCCATGGATTCGGGTTTGTCCATGTGATGTGAAAGATTGTGATGGTTGCCCTTGACCCCTTCCAAGAAAGAAAAATTACGGTTGCTTACAGAGTTTCCAAACATAAAAGTAGATACACGACTGGCATCGCTCCAGAAAGCCAATGTCATGATGTCCAGCATCAAGCGCACTTTCTCAGTGATATCCACACCACCATACACTTCGACATACTCATCTATATTCTGATGTACTCTGGTTAGTTCTTTCTTGATATCCGCAGTCAGGTTATTAGCAAACTTGATTCTATTAGCTTCATTGGAAATTCTTTTTTCCACACTACGTATGGACTCCAGGTACTCTGATACTTTATCTTGATCTACTCTTCCTAAATTTTTCTTTAGACTTTTGGCATCTTCCGAAACGATATCGAGTATACTTTGTTTGTAAGGATCCTGCTTTACCTGTACACCGGGCACAAATGACTTGAATAATCTATCAAAAGCAAGTCGAGGATCTATTTCCTTAGACATTGGTTGACTAGGTGTCTTCCAAGAGATACTGGAGCCATACAATCTGGTAAATCCTACATTGATATCTACGCCCGTAGTGATTCGATCCAAGCCGTATTCTAGTGAAGGAAATAAAGTCTCATGTCCGATTTGAGATGCGATGACTTGGTCTAGGGAAGAACCTCCACAGCTGATATTATCCCCTATAGTTTGTTTGATCGACATACATGTCAATAAGCTTGCAGACTTAGCGTAGTGCCCATCTGCACCTTTAAATATGGAGTTTCTATTCATGAGTTCCCCCAAGACGAGTACATCATTTTTTAAGTTTTTAAGTGGCATTAATTGCCTGGTAAGTTCATAATCTCTACCTACTTTATCGGGAGTCCAAAGATTAGGATGAATCCCATTGGGCATATAGAAAAATGCTGATCGTATAGGGGATCGACGCATCGATGATGAGCTGGCAAGTCCAGGTAACGCCATGGCCTCTAACCATGGAAGGGCTATACATGCTCCTACTCCTTGGAGCATCCGTCTTCGAGAAATATGCCATTTACTTTTCATAAGTAGTCTAGTTAAATGCTTCTTTTTTCAAAATCATTAATTTTCATAGTGAAAGGGTAACTTTTTACCAATTCTATAAGGAACAATTCAGGATTAAAATTATTTTGTAATAGTGTTTCCTCTAGTTTTTGCAGAGCTGGTTCGTCAGTAAACAGGATTGATCGACCAATCGCAAAGGATAGCATTTTGGATGAAAGATTTTTCGCAAATTTTTGTTTTTCTTCCAATAATAATATTTTCAGTTCCGCCGGACCATTAAATCTACGACCATCGGACATGACTCCAGATGCATCGACTGCTACATGACCGTAGTTGTCGCGCCATTTTCCTATAGGATCATAGTTTTCAAGTCCTAGACCCAAAGGATCCATTTTTTGATGACACCCATTGCATTCCGGATTGGATCGATGCATTTCCATCAGTTTTCTCAATCCTAATGCATCGTGTAATTTTTTATCTTCTGTAAGTTCGGCGACTATTTCGGGAGGGGGAGGAGGTGAAATACCCAGGATTTGCTCCATGACCCATTTCCCCCGATTTACCGGACTGGTACGCAATGCTAATGAGGTGGTTGAAAGTACGCTCCCCATACCTAGTACGCCTCCTCTGCGCGTATCGGTCAGGATAACTTTTTTGAAATCATCTCCTGTCACACCTTCTATACCATAGTAAGTGGCTAAATCTTTGTTGAGAAAACTATAATTGCTATGAATAAGGTCCAAAAAATTTTTGCGTTCCGTCAAAATATGATAAAAATATTCTACAGCTTCCTGGTAGAGTTGTTTTCGTATCGATTCATCAAAACCAGGAAATTTTTCAGGATCTACGATAGGTTGATTATCGAGTAATTTAGAGATCCCAAGCCATTGCACCGAAAAGTTTTCAGCAAATCGTTTGAGTTTAGGGTCTCGCATCATTCGACGCACTTGTCCTGCTAACACTGCGGTATCTTGAAGTTGACCTTTATAAGCCAAATCAAATAATTCCTGATCGGGCGTACTGGACCATAGAAAATAAGACAATCTGGTAGCAACTTCAAAATGGCTGAGGGGATAAGCTCCTTCTTTATCAGGTTCTTCCTCTGTCTTGTACAAAAAATGGGGCGATACTAATACCATCTTGAGTACCTGGGCTATACTTTCATTGAATCGTAATGGGTTCGAAACGCTATCTTTTTGATCATATACTTTGTCGAAAAGTTGAATGAGCAACTCTTTATCAGCTGCTTTTAAAAATCTCCGAAATGCCTTACTTGCAAAAGGATAAATGACACTTTTAGCAGCCTGATCTGGTGAATAAAACGCTGGAGTATCTTGATTAAAAAATGCCCTGAACCAGAATTTAATACGTTGCCAAGTATTGGGATTATAATTAAATGGTACGATCGATGACCATAATCGTGCATCAGATGAAACTTCGTTTACAATTTTATCTGCTGCATCGTAATAGCGTTCTAATTTGAGCGGGGTAAAGAATAAAGCTCGCCCTTGATTATCAAATCCACCTCCACCCGATCCATCCGATGGAAATGCGTTTCGAGCATCAAAATCTACACCCAACAAGTCTTTTATCGTGTGTCGATATTCTGCATGACTCAATCTTCGGATGACTACGTGTCCTGGATTTTTTTGTTCCAAAGATTTTTTCAGAATGCTATCAATACCACTTACGAGTTGATGGTAGTCAGCATCGGATAGAGGAGGTTCTGTCTTAGGAGGCATAGATCGAGTCTTGATCTCATCCAATACTTTAAGCCAAAACTGACCATTTTGAATTACACGTGCATGTTCTTTATAGTTGTCGATGTTCACCCCCGCTTTGGGAGCATTCGTATTATGACAAGTAATACACTTTTTGACGAGTAATGGTCGCACATCGGTCTCGTATCGAATACCAGCTATAGTATCAACAGCATAAGCCTTATAGCCGAATGCTGCTAAGATAAATACCAACGCAATTCTTCTAAGATACATTTATTTTCCCTCAGTTAACCAGTAAAGTTATAAAGATTTTGATAGAATTCGTTATAGAAATTAACCCAACCATAGATTATGAATGAATACATTCATAAAATAATTTACAATTCATTCATAATCAATGGTCAGATCGTTCATTGGAATTTCCAATGAACGATCTCGGAATAATTAGGTTCTAAAATTTATAAGTATCCTATAAAATCAAATCGACCGACTAGGGCTGCACATGAATATTACCTACCTTTACTCCTTATGATTACCGAAAAAACCATTGACCAAGTCATCGAGGCTTTGGCCAATACAGAAGAAGATTTATTTCAAAAAATGTCGGACAATCAACCACTCCTAGCTGCATATTTAGCTGCAGAAGATTTAGAGGCATTTACACCCGATGAAACTCAATACTTATATTATTTAGCCCTATTATGTTGGAAATGTTTTAAACAAACTTACCCTGAAATGGCTGAGGTCGATGAAGAAGCATTGTCCGCACGGGAAGAACAAAATTGGAATAGAATAAACACCTTGCGACCGGCGAATTTAAAAAATATCATCGATCGATGGATGCCGGACTATCCTGAACAGGAATTACTATTCTATCTGGAAGATGCCTTACAGCTCGACGATGAAGATCCTGATCATCCGGTGACCAAATCAGGCCAGATCCCACTATTCGTATCCTTAGTGACCATAGTTGATATTTTGGCTGATACAGCAAAATCAACTTGATTGCGTTATAAAATTGACTTCGGTTCACTTTTTAACAGTTGGTATTGGAATTAACCTCCTTAATTTGAACAAGAATATTTAAATCTGCTTACCTTGCTTACCTTTCGATCTACAAAGCCTATGTCAACGACAATAAAATCGATTTGGATCCTGCTACTTGCCTTTGGAAGTACTGTAATTTCTAAAGCCCAGGATATTCATTTTACAATGTTTGACCTATCTCCACTTACACTCAATCCAGGACTTATCGGAGATTTTAATGGGACATTTCGTGTAACGGGCAACTATCGCATCCAATGGCCTACTATTGCAAAATATCAAACCCCAGCTTTGGGAGTAGATGTACCACTTTTAAAAGGATTAAGAAAGAATGACTGGATCAGTTTTGGTCTTGCTATGTATCAAGATAAAGCGGGAGAAAGCGCTTTCGCACTCAAAAAGACATCGGGTTGGATCGGAGGATCGTATCATGCTGCCCTTAATAAAGATGGGTCATCGGTGATCTCACTAGGTGTACAGAGTGGTGGCACTAATCGTAGCTTAGTCGGTAATCCAAGATTTCAAGACCCGACGGACCCAGCATTCCCGAGTTCGGGAGGAAATGGTGACAATAAAAAAACTTACGCTGACCTCAATGTAGGACTGGTATATCGTACAACCTTAAATAAAGCTAAGACTTCAGCTCTTAATATGGGAATCGCAATGTATCATCTTACTAAGCCTAATGGAGCATTGGGCAGTAGAAGTGGTGGTGGTACCCCTGGAGCGGGTGGTTCAGTTACTGATAAACAAGATGTCCTGATTAATGCTCATGCTATCATGACGATTCCCCGTGGAGAATTATTGACTTTTATCCCTGGAGTCGTCTTGCACAATCTTGCGGGTAATTTTGAAATTGCAGCCCAGCTCAAAGGGGAGCTTTTAATTAACAAAGAAAAAGACCTAGCCATTGTCGGAGGGACCGGATACAGAGTCGGAGATGCTGCATTTATGATATTTGGTGCCAGAATTAAAGACCTCAGAGTAGGCCTTGCCTATGATATTAATGTATCAGGTGCCACAGCAAGTACTTCCGGGGTTGGGGGATATG
>JAYSTG010000273.1:0-12202 GCA_043719965.1 Saprospiraceae bacterium
GTCTGTCGATATGAGCAGTCCTGCCCGTAGCATAGCTTGCAAAGCATTAGTATTTAATGCAGTCGCCTCTGTCCCTCCAGAGTACGAGTATACTTGATCTATAGCATAATAATCTGCTGCGAGCGCTGCGGCTAATTGACCAAATTGACTGCGCCTGGAGTTGTGTGTACAGATATAATTTAGATGAACAGGTTGATTAGATTGGTATCGGGCCCGAATATAATCTGCCAATTGGGCCAACAAAACTTTCCTTTCAACTGAAATATGATCAAAATCAGTGATCGTTTTGCGAAGGTAGTCTCTAATGATATAATACATGGGAATTCGAAATACAAAAATTCCGTTAATTAATTATTCATTTAAATCCTCATGCCTGAAAGAAAAGAGACAACCCAATCTATCATCAAATTCTTTCCTTTCTCTGGCATTATCACTTGTCCCCAATGTTACCCTAGTTTATTTAATGCTCTTACGCCAATCATTTCGGTTAATGGCATACTCAAAGTTTATTTTTGGTGGCTCACCATAGTACGCAACTTCCAATTCCTTGATTTTATATGCACCTAACCGCTCAATGGCTTTCTGCGATCGTATGTTGCAGGCCCCAATGTGAAAGATTACAGTATCCAAATGTAAAAAAGCATAATCCAACATACAAGTTTTCAATGCCCTATTGTATGTAGTACCCCAATGATCACAGGCTAAAAAAGTATAACCAATACTAACTTTTTTTTGATCCAAGTCCAGGTCATAGTATCGAGTGCTTCCAATCAAATCATTGGTCAGTGTATCGAAAATTTTAAAAGCTCCTTTAGATTCAATAGCTCCTTTAAAAAAAATTTCAAATACAGACCGTTGATATCGGTCTTTGTTAGGATGTTGCTCCCAGATCAAGGGATCAGAAGCTACAATGTATAGTGATTCAAAATCCTCCAGTTGGAGAGGAAGAATGGTAATGAATTCATTTTTTAATGTGGGTTGAAGATCAAATGAATGCATTTTGATTTTTTTGGGGAACTATTGTGAGTCTTTATTATCAATTGAAATCAATAAATCGTGAGGAATAGGCATTTTCCCTTTCAAAATCGCATTCGCTCTTCCAGTATTGCCAAAAGGAAATATATTGAATAAAGAAAATTTGAAACTAAACATAGAATAGAAAAATTGAACGACGATTTCAAAAGATTTAAATGATTTGATCGCAAGTGCTAACATTCTAAGGTGGATAATCGTATGAGCCATAGGATACGGTTGTGAAAGAATATGAATTCTTTCCAGGTTTTGAAAAGCAGCATTCGTATTTCCAATGTTGCGCTCCTTCTGGTAAGCCTTCAATTCTTTGGCAATCATGTCCTTGATTTGAGTTGTCGGTACTTTTAGAATATCAATTTCTTTTTATTCCAATGCTCCTTTTTTCAGAAATAATAATTGCCCATAATGATTGGACATATGATTGGTTCGATTCAATAAAACACTGAGTCGATTTCGATGTGGTTCTTTGGCGAAGTCTTCTTCTGATATGGCACTGTGGCGATGGAGCCATTCCTCTGTAGTCATCGTTACAAATTTTTTTCCAAGGGCGCTGTTTACGGCATGCCAATATCCTCTTAAATCTGAAACAGCAGGGAATAAAGTTTCTGGATTATCAGCGTGAGTTAAAAAGAGGTCATTTAATTCTGGATATAATACATCTCCTAAAAATAATAAGGGAAGCATCTTATCATGCACCGTGGTGAGATGACCTAATAGATATACACCTCGATTCCTCCCAGGAGCTATACGCAACATCAGTTGATCATTTGTAAGGCTATCGAGATGTTGATTTAATCGATGCAGTGCGATATGCCAACTGTCAACGACTAATTTAGTAATAAATGTAGGAGAGGTCATAATGTAATATTCAATATTGCATAACTTATTTCAAAAATACGGTCTTATTTGTTTTGGAAGATTGTACTGCCGCATCCAAGATTTCCATAGCTACCATATTTATTTTAAGAGAGCCTAATGAATTTTGAGGGTCAATGGTGCCATTGACCACTGCTGCAAAATAGCTGAATGCCCCATTATGGGGATGTGGTATTGGTCGTACATCTAAAGATTCCTCTTTGGCATTTCGGTCTCCGATTCTGACTCGCATTTTTGAAGATTTATCAGCCAGGATATAACCTTTCTGGCCATAGATCTCAGTATCTTTTCGATCGAAAGGCCAATTCCATGATGCTTGAAATATTCCTTGAGCTTTTGGATATTTAACGACAATAGTTGCTTCATCATCTACTTTTGGATAGACTTCTGGTTTATTGGTTTGTGCAAATGCCGTCACAGACAAAGGTCGCTTTCCCTTCATGAGCCAGGTCATGATATCTGCACCATAACATCCAAAATCCATAATAGCTCCACCTCCATTTTTAACAGGGTCAGTTAACCACTCTAAAAATTCTTTAGAGCAACCGATTTCTTTCGGTCCTTTGTGACCATCCATGATCACTACTTTTCGAATATCTCCAATTGCCCCCTGCGTATGAATCATATCGAAAGCCTGATGATGACTGCCATACCAAGTAGTTTCATAATTAGTGATGAGATGGATTTTATGTTTTTTAGTTAAAGCCTCCATTTTATTGGCATGAATCATATTCACTGCTAAAGGTTTTTCGACCATGACATGGATTTTCAGCGGAGCACATTTTTCTACTGTCTCAAGATGCTCGAATGTGCTTCGAAAATCACAGACGGCTTGAGGTTTAGTTTTTGATATTAATTCCTCCAGGCTAGAGTACCACAAACTCTCAGGCAAGCTATTTTTCTTCAATAGCCTAATGGCGAGTTCTCTATTAGGCTCTGCAAAACCTACCAGGATCATTCCTTCGTGTTTGGTATTTTGTAGAATTCCATTGACATGATCGTGGGTCATGCCTACAATGCCCATTCGGATCAGTGGGGGTTGAGATATTGACCTGAAAACGTTGACCATTAGATAGATTAGTACTAGGCTAAGTTTAATTTTGAACATGAGTATACGTATGATTAAACAATTTACGATGAAAATAAATCAATGATACTATAAATTTCTATGCCTCACTACCTGGATGGACTTAAGGCTAATGGAATAGCTATAGGTTTTAAAGGGTGTAAATCATACTGATAGCGGTCATGGTTAATGTAGATGTGGAATTAGTATTCCGTCTGTCCGGAACCGAAACTAATTTTATGACAAGAAACAATTCTTATTACTATTGTTAAATTAATAATGTCCTTATGCTAGTACCAAAGCCCAAATCCTAACTTATTGATCAAAATCAAAAGTCCAGTTCATACTTAAATTAAACTGGTGTTGTGTGTCGGTTGCAACTTAAGATGTTGTCCAATCCTCTAATTTAATTCCACGAATTCTTTTGAAGTGGTTTGTATTGTTTGTGACCATTATCAATTTATGTCTCACAGATGTTACGCCAATTAAAAGATCAAAATCATCAACGGTTGTCCCCGCTTTTTTAAGCCTTGCTTTCTCTTTGGTAAAAAGGTCTAGGGGGTGAAAAATCGGCAAAATTTGAACCCCTGTCAAAAAATTATCGAGTCTCTTTCTATTTTTATCGGGCTTTTGGCTTTTCTCCACCCCAAATTTAAGTTCTGATAAGGTCATTTCAGAAATAAATAGATCTTCAGCGGCAACCTTATCAAATTTTGTTTCAAGATCAAACATACCCTTGATATAAAAAATGGCAATATTCGTATCAATTAGATACTTTTTCTAAACGACTCAAGTTTTCTGTTAGATACTCTGCTGCTGCGTATTTCTTCAATTATTTGTTGAGCAGTCTTTTTTGATTCAAAGGCTCCAAACGATTTTTTAATTGATGATTTTTTGTTTTTTAAGTCATTCTTAACCGATGCAGTCAACTTAGAAATCAAGTCAAGTTTATTGTTTGGGCTTAAATTGCCTAAAAGTCCAACATATCCATCAATTATTGAAGTATTATTTTATGAAATTTTCATCTTTAGATACGAAAAATAATCAATATCAAAAACTGGATTTGGATTTTCGAATTAGCGCACAAATAACACACCCCCAGGCTGGAATACGGCAATTTGTCCAAAAATTCAATATTTATACGGTTGAAATGACAAGAGCTTTAATCGCTAGAAGTAAATCTAAATTTAGAATGTATAAAACTAAACTACTTCCAGATATTCAATAAGTTAGGGTGAATTCGTTGATCACTTACTAATAGTTTACAAACAGATACAAACATTTACAACCAGCTGTAACCGAAAGTAATTGATTATTAGACGAATAAGGCGGTGAGGCTTCTACATCTTTGCAGCATCCAATAATTGACAACAACCAATGAATGTAGGATGTGCGAATGTAGGATGTGCGAATGAGTGGATTTAAGAATTAACAAAAAAGGATTCAAATGCAAGAAGAACTATTGAGAAGAACAAAAGACTTGGGTGTCATGGTCATACATTTTGTAAATGAATTACCTAATAAGCCCTCTGGATGGGTGATAGGGAAACAAATTTTAAGGGGTGCCACTTCTGTTGACCCAAATTACAGGGCCAAACGAAGAGCAAAATCTAAGCTTGATTTTATTCATAATTTTAAAATTGTACAGGAGGAGTGTGATGAAACCATTTATTGGCTTGAAGTAATAGAGGAGGCCAGACTGATAAATGCACAACGAATTGCAGTCATTAAAGCAGAAGCTAATGAGCTATTATGCATTTTTGTCACCACATTAAAAACATTAAAAGCAAAGTCTTAATCATGCATCGTTATAACGCCTCACCACCTCGTACTTAGTCACATGTTTAATTTGTAATTTTTTTTAATCAATAAATATTTTTTTATGCAAAACGTAACGAACAAAGTCCAATTAATGGGTCACCTGGGTCAGGAACCAATGGTAAAATCATTTTCAAGCGGGTCCAAAATGGCCTCCTTCTCGTTAGCCACGGATGAATCGTATCAAAACGCCAGTGGTAACAAAATTGAAAACACTCAATGGCATCGACTAGTGGCCTGGGGAGAAGTAGCCCACGAGATTGAAACCCAACTACACAAGGGTCAGAAGGTCAGCATCGAAGGTAAGATCTCAAATCGATCCTATCAAGCGAAAGATGGTAGTACCAGATATGCTACGGAGATCATCGTTTCAGATTTTGAGCTTTTGACAAAAGCAGAGAAATCAAAACAGGATTCGACCTCCAATGCTCAATAGATAATGATTTCAATGAGAATATTATTTTTTATGAGATACATGATCAATAAAGTAAGCCTTACAGGTCATTTAGGTAAAGATCCTAAAATGACACTATTTGAAAGTGGCGCTTTGAAAGCGACGATTATACTTGCTACGCATGATACATACGTAAATAGTGTAGGCCGCAATATCGGGTCAACGCAATGGCATAGACTCATAGCCTGGGGTAGAACGGCTGAGCAAGTGGAACGTATGTTGCATAAAGGCTCACTTATCAGCTTGGAAGGTCGATTGCGGCAACATAAGATAGACCTCAAAGATGGCAGCCATAGGGTTTATCAGGAGATTGTATTGGATCAATTTGAGCTCTTGTTGGATCAATCCAATATCAGAAATGAATCCATAAGAGCCTAAAACAAAGTGTTGAAAGTCAGGACTTGATCTCCAATATTGCAATGTTTAAAATGTACATTTATAAAATGTGATTTTAGCTAGCAGTCCATTGGGATTAAGTCCTTACCTTCGTTTTATAGATAATTTATATTTTATCAAACTTTTAAACTTAAACATATGATCAATAAAGTTACGTTGATCGGGAATCTAGGTAAAGATCCCGAGATCCGGCACCTGGAAGGAGGCACATCAGTAGGAAAGTTTTCTCTAGCTACGAATGAAACCTATAGAGACAAAAACGGTGAATGGCAAACTCAAACAGAGTGGCACGATATCGTGGTATGGAGACATCTTGCCGAGCGGGCTGCAAAAGATCTTCACAAAGGAAGCATGGTCTATATCGAAGGCAAAATAACCCACAGAAAATGGCAGGATAAAGAAGGCCAGGATCACTATTCAACGGAGATAATAGCATCAACTATGCGATTATTGGATCGCAAAGAAGGAGGCGGAAGTAGTATTAAAAATACCGCTGCTGAAAGTTTTCCTTCAGTCGACGCTGCACCAGTGAGTAGGACTGAATATGGAAATACTCCTGTGGCTGAAAACGATGATTTACCATTTTAATCGTAAATGCATATTCAACGCTCGAACAACTTAGGCATTGCCATTTTATTTGCAGGATGGTGTGGGATCTGGTGGGGATGTCAACGAAATGTAGATATCCCCAAACCACATGCCTATCCTCGTATTATCTTCCCCAAAGTTGACAATAGAGTTGTAACTGAACCATACTGTCCCTTACAATTTGAGTTTCCAACCTATGGACAGATCGTACAAACTCAATCATTTTTTGAAGAAAAACCAAGCGATTCCTGTTGGTTTACCATTCAAATACCTTCACTCAATGCTTCTTTGTACTGTAGTTATGGCCCTATCAGTAAAACCCATCCATATGACCGATATATCGAAGATGAATTTAAATTATTAGGCAAACACAATATCAAAGCAGAATATCGAGAAGAAACTAAACTGCATAATGCAAATGGCGCCAGCGGGATGGCATTCGCAATCGATGGACCAGTGGCTACGCCTTACCAGTTTTATCTGACAGACAGTACACATCATTTTTTTAGAGCTGCACTTTACTTTAATGATAAAGTCAACCCAGACTCTACAAAGCCAGTATTGGATTTTATTAGAAAGGATCTATTACATATGCAGGAGACTTTTGCTTGGAAAAAACGATAACATGAATGTGTAGTTTCTGTAGCAGTAACCGACGGAATACATTCAGATGAACAACGAAAGTATTCAATTACCGAGTCCGGTACAAAAAGTAGATTTCGATTTTGGTTGTACTTGCTTTGTAAAACGAGATGATTTTATCCATCCTGATGTATCCGGCAATAAATATCGAAAACTCAAATACCTTATAAAGCAAACTATCCTCCTTCGAAAAGCTGGGATTATTACTTTTGGGGGGGCATTTAGTAATCATATATATGCAACTGCTGCCTATGCAGCAATGTCTGGTCTCCAAAGTATTGGCTTTATCCGAGGGGAGGACGATGAAGCCAACCCTACTTTTCAATTTGCTCGAGCTAAGGGGATGACATTACATTTTGTTTCAAGACAAGACTATAAAAGTAAATCAGAATACGATATTGTTTCACAGATCCTACCAAATAATGCTGAATATATGATCATTCCTGAAGGGGGTGATCATCCCTTGGCTTTAAAAGGAGTAGAAGAAGTCATTACCGAGCTTGATGTCCAAGGCATCATTCCTGATTATCTGGCGGTCTCCGCAGGGTCAGGTACTACAGCGGTTGGCCTGTTAAAAGGAATAAAAAAATATGGTTGGGATACCAAGTTGATCGTAATGTCAGCAATAAATAGTACTCATTTGTATTACAAAATATTAGAGGAGTCTGAAGCCAAGCCGTATGATATTCATTTTTTTTCAGAATATAGTCTAGGTGGTTATGCCAAAACGAATGAAGCATTAATCAATTTAATGCATGAATTTTATATTCAGACAGGTATACACACAGACCCGATTTATACTGGAAAGTTAGTCTATGGATTAAAACAGCTTGCTAGTAAACATTTTTTTAAGACAGAAGATTTACTCCTGTGGATACATACTGGAGGGTTACAAGGAATTGCGGGTTATAATTATATGATGTGGAAAAGGGGAAATTCGAATAGGTTCCATGCCTGAAAAATTCTATCCTGAATATTATAAGATCACTCGTCTTATTTGTTTTAACCTTTTCATCCAATAGTCAGAATCCTGCAAGATTTGTTCTACTACCCCACTACTGGAAGTAGCATGAGTAACGTATATTTTGCCGGCTTTCACCTTGGTCACTAAGGAGACATGGTCTATAGTATTGGTACCAAAAAAAAGGAGATCACCAACTGAAGTTGATTCCAATTTTACCACAACTCCCATTGTCGACTGGTCGGCTGCCTTCCGAGGCAAGTTCATTTTGATAGCTTGAAATACTTTGCACGTAAATCCTGAACAGTCATAGGCTTTGGGGCCCGAATTTCCTAGCTGATAAGGTTTGCCTATCAAGGATCTGGCAACTTCATTTAAAGTGGCGATTTTTAATTCTTTGGATCTTTGGTCCTCGCGATTGGGTAGTTTGGGTGGATTGGACACTATATGACGACTTTGGTTGCAGGCTACAAAAAGCAGTAAGCTCAATGCATAGCATAGCATTTGGCGCAATAGGTTCATGGTGGCACAAAAATACGATCACTATATTAGGATTTGTTTTAATGTGATGTTAATGAGCAATGAAAAAGGATATTAATCTACGATTAGGTATCTTTGTAATCCATGCTTTCTAAGCCAGATCATATTAATTATTGGTTAAAAACAGGACACGATTCGTGGCAAGCGGCCGAATATTTAGTGGCTGGAAAAAAGAATGTGGAAGGCTTGTTTCTTTTTTGCCTTGCTATTGAAAAATATCTTAAAGCAAATTGGTTATTCGATAACCTTAGTAACCAAGCACCCAGGATACATGACTTACAATCCTTGCATGGCCAGACGGAAGTGGAACTCACTCCGGAATTGAGTGATTTTTTAGATACGGTCAATAGATGGAATTTAGAAGGTCGATATCCTGATTACCGGTTCAGCTTACATAAATTGGCAACTCCAATTTATATGGAACTCCAATTAAATAAATTATTAGCACTTCGAAAATGTTTACTAGAAAGGTTCTGAATATTTTACTTAATGCTGTATACAACGAACTGACCGCATTGGGTCTCAAGCCTGTACGGATGATCCTTTTTGGCTCTTATGCAAAAGAAAATGTACATGAATATAGTGATGTAGATCTTGCTATCTGGCATGATAGATTCACTGGAGTAGGGCTGATTGATTTAGAATTAATTCGCCCTATCCTTAGAAAACATCGAGGACTCGATATAAAAATGTACCCTGCTAATGCAACTGCATCAAATTTTGATCCTTTTATAGACGAAATAGAACATACTGGGCTCCTATGGGATGAAGAAAAAGGGTTAATGAGGCTCACTCTTAAAAGCGCTAATTAAATAATACCAAAAAATGATTTAAAAAAAATACTTTATCTTTAGATATGAAAAAAAGCAAACAATTGGATGTCGGTAATAATATCAAAGTAATCCGAGTCATTCGAAATATTAATCAATCGACCATGGCTAAAAAATTGAAAATAGTTCAATCAACGTATAGCAAGTTTGAAAATGGTCGACTAGAGATATCCCCAACTAACTTTAAAAAGATCGCCAATATATTGGAGGTAAGTGAAAAGTTTATTTTAGCATTTGATCCTGATAAATTATTGCCCGGCAAAAAATAAAGTGAGCTATTCTGAATAGGGTTTAGTATAACTCAAGTTTGCACTCCTATCAGTTATCGAATCAATTCATAACACCCGATATCAGGTTTCGTAATGTCCCGCCTCACCCCTAGGATATCGAAGGGTACTCGATCCAGGGGCTTAGCTCTATCCCCTACTATTGCATTTGTATCCAATCTAAAATCCAGCTTTGGAATATTTAAAAACACAGTATCCGTTGCTTTAGCCCGAATACAATCCGGATAGGTCTCAAAAAACTTAGGATAATTTTTAGGCTCCAATAAATCTGTGGCCTTGATATAACAATTCACAAAATTGATCTGAAAAAAGGATGGTTCTTTGGGGCTAGTAGCATCTGTCAAATCCAGTTCGTCTTTTCCGGATCCAAATATGATCGTATTCGACACATTGGCTACTAGAGGGTATTTTGAAATAATAGGTTTTTCGGGGTCTCGAACTAAAGCATTATTCATAGCCAAAGCCTCTGCATCATTCTCAAAGCTGGCTATGGTGCAATAATCTACTCGATAGACACCACCATATGCAAACTGAATACCATGAGACCCATTGGAATGAAAAAGACAGTTTTCAGCGATGACTTTTGCATGAACTCCAATCAAACCGCTGCTGGCAGTATTAATTATCCGGGAGTTTCTTATAGTCAAGTCACTTGCACTATCTGCCCAGGCTCCTACAAATGCTGATCTGATTTCAGCATAATTAATACGATTACCAAGACTGCCTTGACCGATTCGAATACCTGACCAGGCGCCCCATTCATCTTTAAGTTCTTTTTCCAATCGATCTGTGGTAAATAATACCGGTTTAGATGATGTGCCTTCGACGATAAGTCTTCCATGTTCTAATACATAAATCAAACCATCATTATAAATTGAATTGGGAGTGCGCACCAAACCGCCATGGACATAGATTCTTGCTCCTGCAGGAATACGCAGCGTACAACTATCAATCAATAGTACCCCGTAAATGACATAAGGTTTAGGGTCAGACCAAGTCTCGTCTAGTAGATTGCAACTGAGTAAGGACACGGTACGATTGGCATATCGATTAGGGATATAGTTTGCATTTTGACCCCAAGCTTCGAGGTGTACGGATTGTTGATTGCCATTAGTCTCAAATTCTATTTTATCACCTATTACAAATGGACTTATGGATAAGGGTTGATTCGGACTGATGGTAACTTCCATGAACACATAGATACTGTCTTTAGCACCTATTTCAATGTTAGAGAGTTCTTTGAGTGGAGCGGGGAAGCCATCTACATTAAATCTAAAGACGGAGTTGGTACTGGATTTAATTTTAATCTTAGATATCTTCAAGGCAAGGCTTGCATTATTGTATACTTTGAACGATCTGGTCGCCGAACCTACGGTCGCAAATACGGTGTCAAATCGGAGGGTATCTAGGGAGAATCGTAAGTCATCGGAGGAATTTGATGTAAACTCCTCCCTATAACATCCGAAGCCCCAAAGACCGGAGAGTACGAACATCAGAAGTAGATTAAGGATAAGCTGACCCTTCGGGGGGATATTCATGCTACAAAAATAAGCTTTTACTGTCCAAGCTGTAAGTTCAATTCGCATGGATTCCAATTATCTAATGACAAAAATTTAACTAATTCGATAATGCTTGAACAATTTCAGAGGCACATCGTTAAAGGTGTTTTACTTTTACCTTTCAGATGCCTATCGTCGACATTATAATCCCAGCCTACAATGAAGAAAAAGCCATCGGCAAAGTCATAGAGGAAATACCTAAAAAATCTGTTCGCCACATCATAGTAGCGGATAATAATAGCAAGGATCTTACTGCTAATGTGGCCATGGCCAATGGTGCAATAGTGGTGCATGAAAAAAGGCCAGGTTATGGCTTTGCTTGTCTTGCGGGCATGGATTATCTGGCTGCTTTGTTAGAAAAACCAGACATTGTAGTTTTCATCGATGGCGATCACAGCGACTATCCGGCGCATTTGGGTGAGCTCTTAGCCCCAATACTTCAAGATAAGGCTGATCTGGTCATAGGGTCTCGCGCACTAGGAATTCTTGAACGTGGATCTATGACATTTCCACAACGGTTTGGAAATGCTCTGGCGACTAAAATGATTCGATGGATTTATAAATACGATTTCACAGATTTGGGTCCATTCCGCGCGATCCGGTACGACTGCCTGCTTCAACTCGATATGCAAGATAAAACCTATGGTTGGACTGTAGAGATGCAAGTAAAGGCAGGAAAGCACAAATTGCGCTGCATAGAAGTACCGGTCAATTACAGGCGAAGAATCGGGGTATCGAAAGTCAGTGGCACTATAAAAGGTACTATATTAGCAGGATATAAGATCATCTGGACAATACTAAAACTGATCTGAGTGGTATATCTGGCTTATTTATTTGCCTTCATCTATTTTGTAGCCCTGAGCTTCATCACCATTTATGCATTGCTAGAGTTTCATCTATTGTATTCCTATCTAAGGAAATATAAGGTTCTAAAGCAATATGCACCTCCTCCGTTGTCAATATGGCCAATGGTCACCATACAGCTTCCGATATACAATGAAATGTACGTGGTAGAACGATTGATTGATGATATTTGCCAATTAGACTATCCTCATGAAAAATTAGAAATTCAAGTGTTGGATGATAGTACGGATGAGACTAAGGCTATTGTCGAAAGGAAATGTGCCCAATACAAAAAGATGGGTATCGATAT
>JAYSTG010000274.1:0-4229 GCA_043719965.1 Saprospiraceae bacterium
TTGTTTTGGTTTGAGCGATTTTTAATGCTTCTTCGATGGACTCTGCAACATACGGTTCAGTAGAACCTTGGATATACCAGGCAGGGATTTGATGGCCCCACCAGAGTTGACGAGATATACACCAGTCTCTGATATTTTCCATCCAATGCCGATATACATTTTTATACTTTTCGGGTATAAACACGATATCATCTTTCATCACAGCATCCAGTGCAGGTCCCGCAATTTGTTTCATATCCACGTACCATTGCAATGAAAGTTTTGGTTCCACTACTGCATTGGTACGTTCTGATCGGCCAATATTTGTTTTATATTCTTCTGTTTTTATGAGCAAGCCTTGTTCTAGTAAAGCTGCTGCCACTAATTTTCTTGCTTCAAACCGGTCCTTACCAATAAATAACTTCGCGGCGGCATTGAGTGTACCGTCATCATTCAATGTATTGATTACTTCTAATTTATGTTTTTTGCCTAATTCATAGTCATTGGTATCATGTGCAGGGGTCACTTTCAAAGCTCCGGTACCGAATGCTGGATCTACATAGTCATCGAATATGATTGGTACTGATCTATTAATAAGAGGGACCATTACCTTTTTACCTTTTAGATGGGTATACCTTGGATCATCCGGATGCACTGCTACCCCACTATCGCCCATGATAGTTTCAGGTCGTTGAGTAGCAATGACGATCGAATTACCGGCATCCCCTTCTATGGCATACGCCACGTGGTAGAGCATCGCCTGTTCTTCTTGATAGATGACTTCTTCATTGCTAAGTACTGTTCTGGCTTCGGGATCCCAATTGACTATACGATAGTCTCGATAGAGCTTCCCTTTGCGAAATAAATCGATAAAGACTTTATATACTGCATCACTCCTGGTGGTATCCATAGTAAACGCAGTGCGCTTCCAATCACAGCTAGCCCCTAATTTTTTTAATTGATTTAAAATAATGCCTCCATACTTATCTGTCCATTGCCATGCATACTCTATAAATTGTTCGCGGGTGAGATCACCTTTTTTAATTCCCTTCTCTTCTCGCAACCATCGTACTACTTTGGCTTCTGTCGCGATAGAAGCATGATCCGTACCGGCCACCCAGCACGCGTTTTTGCCCTCCATACGAGCTTTACGGATCAATACATCCTGAATAGTATTATTTAAAATGTGACCCATATGAAGAACTCCCGTCACATTCGGAGGAGGTATGACTACACTATAAGCTTCTCTATGATCAGGGGTAGAATAAAAATACCCCGCATCCATCCATTGTTGATACCTCGATTCTTCTATGGCTCCAGGCTGATACCGCGACGCTTTTTCCATAAGAGCGCAAAGATAGGAACGATTTACGATTGAATCGATGTGTGATTCTTGATATTGAATATTCAACTTAAGATGATCCAAAGTAACATTCGCAAATCGTTCCTTCCCGCCAAACGCCCATAATTTTGCATCTTTATAGTAAAGAATACCAGATTAAGACCAATGCCTCAAATATTGAAGACCTCATCGAAAGATGCCGACAAGAGGATCGATCTGCACAGCAAGCTCTCTATGAACGGTATGCCCCAATGCTGTTGGGATTATGCCGAAGATATATAACTCAAGGTGATGAAGCCGAAGATGTAATGATCGAAGGCTTTTTTAAAGTTTTTAAAAATTTGGACCAATTCGATGGTCGTGGTAGTTTCGAGGGCTGGATGAAAAGACTAATGATCAATGAAGCCTTGATGCGATTGAGAAAGAAAAAACTAATTCAAGTAGAACTCAATGATCAGACCTCCATCCCGGTTGAAGACCATGAATTTGAAAATTTAGATATCGATAGCTCTGAAATCATTCCATTATTGGATAAACTACCGGAAGGATATCGCACCGTATTCAACCTCTATGTCATGGAAGATTTTAAACATAGGGAAATAGCCGAACTCTTGCAGATCAGTATCAATACTTCAAAATCACAATTGATATTGGCCAAGAAGAAATTGAAACAATTGATCGAAGCCAAAAAAACAGCCTCTAAATGAAACAAAAACCATGAGCGATCTCGATAATACATTTAAAGAAAAATCCAAAAACTTAATCATTCAACCTTCGTCGAAGGCCTGGAAAACCTTAGACAAAAAGTTGGGGCGTCGAAATCGAAGAAATAGAACTAATAGATATATTAGTCCCAATTCTTTTTTAATAGCAGCAATTATTTTAGGTATCCTTGCTATTTGTGTACTTTTTATATACACCTCCAGAGTTCAAAGATCTACAAAGTCTCCTTCCCCGCAAGTGCAAAAAATAACCGATTCCACAGGAGAACATAGCAAGTCAACGGATACCATCATACCATCCCCTTTACCCAATCATACCAATAAGTGATCACTCGGATGCCCTACTGACTTCAGGCGACTTAAAAGGATGCCTAGGTAACCACTCCTGCTTATTATTTAAAAATTCCAATACGTAAGGCACGAAAGTATTATTCATTACATTTCGATGTTTGATATAACATGTTAATGGGTGCGGTTTAGCCCCAATACTGCTTTTAATCTCAAGCGCCGTTCGAGAAAATCTGGTTTGTTTTTGCCTCCTGTGAATAGAATTCTTTACGATATCAAATAAAATATTTAAATAGATCTGATGTGGTTTGTTCAATTTTTCATCGATACCTAAAAAGTGTGCCTCATCGATGTCATGGTCTTCGATAATCGTATAAAATGCAACCAACCGACCGTGCAGTGTGTATGTAATGACATGAAATTTCTCACCAAGGTTTTTCTTCAATTGATAAAAATATTGCGGATGAAGGTCTATCAAATTGAATTCGGCATGGGTGGCTGTTTGTCTGTACAAATCATACAATTGACCTTGTATGCTTTTTAACTCTTCTTCTTGCACCTCATGACATACGATCTCTTTCGCAGCTTTGAGCGCTCTTTTAGCTCGAACTCTGTACTTTGACAACAAATCCTCCAAATAATCATCAAAGGAGTTCCAATGTGGCAGCACGTTGAGGATCATGTTGGGCTGTATCTCAAAACTATGATAGGTGCTACCATCGAAGATGCGTCCTGTTTCAAAACAATCTTTTACCAGTATCACATTGGTATCCTTGCCCTTAGATTTTAGCCACCCTTGAATTTCTTCGATGACATGTTGGTAGATCAGCCCACTGTGCAGTTGATGAGTTTGAGTCAGGTAAAAGCCGTATGGACCACTGAGCAATAAATTACCACAAACAAGCGTGTTGAATTCGACTAAGGTAGCAACTAAAGACTTCAACCTTAAGTGCAACTTGCAGAAAAAATCATCTTCTTCATCTTTTTTGAAACTTTCTTTAGCTTTAAAAAACTTTATTTGAAAATAATAAAAGCCAATCGGGTTTCTTTTCTGATCTATCAAAGCTGCATATAAGGGTGTCAAGCCCAATGGTGGACACTGTTCAATGGTTTTCAGAAAAGGAAAAGACAATAAAATGGTATCTGGTATTAATCCATCTAGTACTGAAACAAATGAATCAACATAAAAATCAAACTGCAAGGTATACGTATGTTCGTATCCAGATAGTTTTACTGGTATTTCATACATGATTTTTTAAAATAGTTTGATTGTAAACAATTGACAGTGAATTAATTATATCCTAAAAATGAATTATGACAAGCTCGCTTTGAAGTGCGAAAATAAAGGTGTTTTCATAAATGAAATGGTTTATTTAAATCTATTTGAAAATTGGCATGATTTGAAAAAATATAGCCTAAATTATTCTGCTCTTGCAACAGAATATTGTTCATCATCATGGATTGATTAACCCATGGCAATAGTCTTATCTTTGACCCTCATGATTGGCCTGCAAATGAAGAAAATAAATATTGTGATTTCAGACTATTGGATCACCTTATTTATTTATGCATCCTACATTACAGTTATCAGTGCTCAACAACATCGTGTTTGCGGAGTTGACTCTTATTATAAAGCTCATGCTCTCTATGCCCAACTAGCTCCGGCTCCAACCAAGCTAGAACCCAGGTCATTGTATACCATACCGGTCATTGTCCACATTGTATGGCAAAAATCTGTCGAAAATATTTCAGATCTCCAGGTTCAGCGACAGTTGGAACGATTGAATCTTGATTTTAATAATCCCAATCTTGATCGAAAAAGTGTTCCAAGTGAATTCCGAAAAAATGTCGGCAATCCTCAGATCCGATTTTGCCTGGCTTCCAGAGATCCTAACGGA
>JAYSTG010000275.1:0-1665 GCA_043719965.1 Saprospiraceae bacterium
ATATAGGATCTAATGAACCAGATCAGGACGCATAATAAACCTATATTAATCAACAAATCTCCTAATGTGGGGCTCAACAAAGAGGGCTTTACAGAATCATCAAATAGTGCAATTGCATTCCAAGAACATGACTTTGCAATGTACAAAGACACTAATCTCAATGAAAATATACCCCCAACGAATGCCATGAGCCCGTGCAATAATCGATGTTGATTTATCCACCGCTTACTCCAAACCATGATGCCTATTACTCCTGAAATAATCAGTAAGAAATAAAGCATGATCATCAGTCCTTGAAACCAGGGATGAAAACCAGAATCTATCTTGGCGAAATAACTCTTAGTCCTATCCGGAGAAAATATAGTCATCTGCAGTGCAGCACGATCATAATCCTTATTACTAATATGGCATACCGGGAAACCTAGTATGTGCTCTAATTTATCTTTTTGGATTGATTTAAAATAATATAATCCCTCTTCAATTTGAAGAAATGGATCAAGATTTACTGTGTTTAAGGTCGAAATCTGAAAGTTGTTATCATTCCAATATACTAGTGAATCCTGTTGACGCACGAAGTACAAGATCTTATCTTGATCCAATACAGTACCTAATGATGAAAAAGAAGTGCCCGATTTAAGGGCTATGATCGATTTAAAATAGGCTTGGTCTAATCTGTTTTGAGCCTCATTTATTCTATCCTGCACATGGCGATTGGAATGTCCATAGTATCCCAGAGCGTACAATATCAGCCCTGAACACAAGCTTACTAACAATGATGTATGGAGCAATTTCATTCAACGGTCAAAATAAAATGCAATATATTAAATTATAGTAAAATTTATTAATCATTGTTAATCAATGTTTTATATTTATTTTTTATATATAATTATTTTTTATATGAAATGAGTCTGTTCTATAGACTGCTTAGTCATCAAATAGCTGCTAATTTTGTCGCTTGCAGGTCGATCTATCGCTCCATCAGCAGTGATGGGGAGGAAAGTCCGGACAACGCAGGGCAACATACCACGTAACTCGTGGGTCTCAAAGAAATTTGAGAACAGATAGGGTCACAGAGAATGACAGCCGCAGGGTAAAACCTGTGGTGATGGTGAAAACGTGTGGTAAGAGCACACGATCTCATAAGGTAACTTATGGGATGGATAAACCTTATGTGTTGAAATGCCATGTATACTTTGGTTCAGGCGAGGCAACTCACCTGAGTTGGGCGACCCGTCCAATTGAGCAATCATCCAGAGAGGGTAGGCAGCTAGAATCTCGTCTGTGAAGGCGGATCAAGATAAATGATGGATCAGGGAGGTGGTAACTCCTCCTGGACAAAATCCGGCTTATAGACCTGCATTTTTTTTACTTTTAACAAAGACTCATAGTATTCAATCATTAGCCCAGCGTCATCCTTAAAAACCATTCTTAGGCCGTTGACTTATCTATCAATCCACCATTCATGCTACATCCATTTATAGACCATATTAAAAATAGCATCCTTGATCAATCGTTTGTAAAACTATCCTTGAGCAGCTATCACGGTACAGAAGAACAATTGAAAAATCTCTACCTAAAAAAAATCATCATTAAGTCTGAAGTAAAGTACTCCATCACTTATCGATACCAAACCAAAGATATCGTCAAAAATTATGGACAAGATGA
>JAYSTG010000276.1:0-4194 GCA_043719965.1 Saprospiraceae bacterium
ATCGCATTTTTTTCATATTTGTTAACTTCAAATATTATACCAATTTACATTGCCTCAGACCCCAACCAATCTGAACATGTGTTTCAAAGTGTTTTAAACCTAAATATTCCCAGTTCTTGGGCTGTAGTCCACCCGTCATTAGCCGATGATATGAATCTTCGACCTCTATTGGATAATGGAGTGGAAGAGGGATTAGTTAAAGCCAGATTTCTTGGTCACCAATCCCATGTCACCCCGGTGGAAGAACTCGCAAAACTTCAAGCCTCCGGTGTAGAATCAATGAGACTCGGTCATATCAGACAAAACATAGACCGAGTAGAACCCTGGTGCAGATCGATAGATCACGGTCTATTTCATATGGATGCCATGAGAAGCACGGATTTTCCTGCACAAAAAAGTAGCAACCCAGGTGGTTTCTTCTATGAAGAAGCTTGTAAAATTTGTCAATTTATTGGTGCTTCTTCTCATTTAAAGTCTATCGGATTTTATGGATATCAGCCTGAAAAAGATAAAGATGGATTGAGTGCAGCGGTCTTAGCTCAAATGATATGGTATTTTATCGATGGTTTTCATCATTTTAGAGAAACCCAAAGTATCCAAAAGTCAAAACTAACCCAATACGTAGTCCATGCTGCTCATTCAGATTTAGATATCAATTTTTGGAAAAACCCCGAAACTGGCCGATGGTGGATGGAAGTGCCCGGGGTCCAGGATCATTGGGTATCTTGTACCTATGATGATTATCTCGAAGCCTGCCATGGATCGTTTTCGAGTAGGTTGATTAATGTGCTAAACCGGAATTAGCCTGGTCGAACAATTTTTCTAAATACATACTCCGACTGGCCTTGATCAGAAATGTAGTATGATCAAAATATTGTTGATCATACCACCGTTTTAATTCATGTACATCGTCAAAGTAAAAATAATTTGATTTTGGTTCTCTTGATTTTTTAAAAGCTGAGCCAACCAAGCATACTATATTCCAATCAAATCGACTGAGGAGTGCATGAATGTTTTGATGCTCTGCTGCACTGGTATCTCCTAGTTCTTTCATTTCTCCAAGGATGAGGACTTTTTTATTCCGCGTCGGCAACGTGCTGAAGGAAAGTATTGCCTCTGACATACTGAGCGGATTGGCATTATAGGCATCCATTATAAATTCATTGGAGTCAATAGGTAGCCATTGTGATCTATTCGAGGTACTTTGATAAGATTGTAAAGTCGATTGAATATTTTGAACAGAAACATCAAAATATGCTCCGATGGCTGCTGCTGCTGAAAAATTGGAGACATTATAGAGTCCCGGCATCTGAGTCTGTACTTCAATCGAAGCATTCTTAAATTTAAATCTAAGTTTTAAATAGGGATCTGAAGATAATAGGTCGGTGGTTACGAAGTCAGCGTAATACTTTTTAATCATTTTAAATCCTTTGCTTACATGGATAAGTAGCTCATCCTGATCATTGATGAATGCCATGCCTTGATGACGAGCCAGGAATCGATAGAGGTCAGATTTGGCAATGATCACCCCTTCCAGGCTACCAAATCCTTCCAAATGAGCTTTCCCGATCCTCGTGATAAGACCATGAGTGGGTTGAGCGATCTGACATAATTCTTCTATTTCTCCAATATGATTTGCCCCCATTTCAATGATGGCGATTTCAGTATCTTTTCTTATAGATAAGATAGATAAAGGGACTCCTATATGATTATTCAAGTTGCCTGAAGTAGCTTTAACTTTATAGGTGGACTGCAATACGGCTTGTATTAATTCTTTCGTAGTTGTCTTTGCTACCGAACCCGTAATACCTAGGATAGGAATTTGTAATTGCTTGCGATGCCAAGTTGCTAATGCTTGAAGGCATTTTAAAACCGAGGGTACGTAAAATATCCTATTTTTTAGATCTTCAAATTTTAGATCTTCAACCAAGGCCACCTTAGCTCCCAGCTGTATAGCTTGCGCAGCATACGCTCCTCCATCGACCTGGGTACCCGGTAAAGCAAAAAATATTTGATCCTTAATTATTACTCTGGTGTCCATACATACACCACTACTGTCGAGATATTCCTGGTATAAAGCTGAGATGTCCATAAAATGATAATCCCCACAAGATAAGACTTGTAGGGATTATATTAATTATATCTATATATATATGAATAGTACTATTTATATCGGCGCTTTACTGCTTTAGGTTTGATCCCAAAATCGTTTCCTTTCTGATCATTCATAGACTGAGCACCCATGCGTGACATAGCACATCTGAACCCTATAGTTCTATCTCCTTTGTCTTCATCTTTGGCACGGCGAGCACCTGGTGACAACCAATAAGCCCTATCTGCCCAAGATCCACCTTTGATAACTCTTGATTTATTACTGATCAAAGTATGGACACCATAATCATAAAATGAGCTAGTGGTGTCATCTCCATCTCTGTAGTCTACTACATTGCCTTTGTCATAGTTTTCACGATTTTTGACTTCGTCAATTTTTACTGCACGATATCTGATTCTACCAAGGCTGTCTCGTTGCAAATTGCCAGTACTATCAAGGTCTAGCACTCTGAAATCATTTCCGCGATACGGATTAAGATCTTGTTGTTCTTCATCCCTTAAGGTAGTGCTAGTTAATGGTCGATAAACATCAGCTACCCATTCGCTTACATTACCTCCCATATTATATATACCAAAATCATTGGGTACATAAGATCTTACATTAGTCGGAATATTGCCTTGATCATTCAATTTTCCGGCAGTACCCATATAATCACCTCGAGCACGTTTAAAATTGGCCATGATTTTTCCTTGGTTCTTGTTATGCTTTTTATATCGTACGGTATTGCCATCCCAAGGGTAAAGTCGTCGATCTGAGATCAACTCATCATTTTTGGCTATTTGTTTCCCAATTAAGGCTAGTGCAGCATATTCCCATTCAGCTTCAGTAGGAAGTCGATAAGCAGGAAGCAAGATACCATCTTCAAATCGTACTGATCTTTCACCTCCTGTCTGAAGGTCTTTTAAGTTTTTGCGCACATTACCAGCATACTGACCAGTCATATATGACTTTGTATTAAAATTTTCGGCATCTTTTTGTTCTGGATTTGGGTTAAGCACCCCTCTTTCAATTAGTAGCATTTCATTGACCCGATCAGTCCTCCACTCACAATATTCACTTGCTTGATTCCAATTAACACCCACAACCGGATAATCATCATAAGATGGGTGTCTGAAGTAAGCTTCTACGAATGGCTCATTAAAAGATAGCTCTTCTCTCCAAACTAAGGAGTCAGGCAATGCTTTTTTAGCCACCTGTGGGTAACTTGAATATACTCTGGTAAGCCAATAAATATATTCCCGATAATCAATATTTGAAACCTCAGTTTCATCTAAATAAAATGAAGAGATCGTCACTCGGCGGCCCTCATTATTCCATTGGAATGGAACATCCTCTTCAGTGAGACCCATTACAAATGTGCCGCCTTCAATAGGTACTAAATTGGGTCCGATGGCCTGACCTTCGTAATCCAATTTTTCGAAGCCCCCCCATTTTTGGTCATTATATTTCCAACCGGTGGTGCTAGACTTATCACCTCCTTTCTTCGAACATGAAGCGAGTAATGATAATACGACGAATAAAGAAAGTATTCTTTTCATTTTTAAAATATTAGCTTTTTCTTATATAAATGTCCCTTCAAAAAGGGAGCCAAAGATACGATAAAACTCTAAATATCAAGGATTAAATGTAAAGAACTAGTTAAAAATTTTCAAATTATATTTAAAAATTACCTAAAAAGCTGAAAACAGTCGTTATAGTCATTGCCTTTTTTGGAGCTCTGGTCATCCAAATTGAACACAATGCCAATTTCATGAGCCCCGCCGGAATTAAGCGAAAGCTTAGAGATAGTCGCATCAAAACTGTAAGAAATCTTCATATTTCCTTTTCGAATGCCCACATTCATAATAGCTGCATCAGGATTATTTGGTGTCATTCTGAGCCATATGCCTGTAAATATTGGACCTAATCCCAAATAAGCACCACCCAATAGCTCACTAAAATTATTTTGCCTGGTATACAGAATATTAGGGCTTAAAAAGATTTCAGTTTTGCCAGGCCTTCCTTGTACCAGGCTTATTTGACTGCCTCCATGAATAGTGAAGCGTAATGGTAAGCCACTGCTAGTGTTATCACTTACTTTC